>NZ_JBFBAO010000160.1:0-14325 GCF_040682255.1 Micromonospora sp. NPDC051296
GCGGGGCGATCTACACCGTCGGGGCGGTCTTCTACGCACTTCGCCGGCCCAATCCGTGGCCGACCGTCTTCGGGCATCACGAGTTCTTCCACGCCTGCACGCTGGTCGCGGCGATCTGCCACCACATCGCCATCTACTTCGCGCTGTTCGCCTGACGCCAGCAGGGGTGACGGGCAGTGCCCACCACCCCTGCCGGGTCCCGGTCGGGAGGTCAGATCGTCCGGCCGGGCCGGCGCACCTCGCGGTACTCCTGCACCACCCGGTCGTCCTGGACCGGTACGGCGCGGTCGGCGACCACCCGCTCCTCGCGGACCGGGGTGACGACCGCGCGCCGGCGCGAGCTCCAGAAGTGGAGAGTCACGATCAGGCCGGCCACCCCGGCGAGCATCAGCACCCAGCCGACGACGCTCAGGTTGAGCCAGCCAAGGTCCGCCTCCACGGCGAACGTGAAGATCGCGCCCAGCGCGATCAGGAAGATACTGCCACCGATGCCCATCTCGTCGTCTCCTCGGCTCTGACGCTGGCATTCCACTCGGCCGCGGCCATGGGTGAGGTTGCGGCACGGACGGACTTACCCCGGCACGGAGATCGCCAATCGGGCAAGCTGGAGACATGACGGACGCCCCGGTGGATGAACGGATGCTCGTGCTGCTGCGGCACGCCAAGGCCGAACAGCCAACGGACGGCCCCGACGTGGAGCGTCCGCTGGCCACCCGTGGGCGCGCCGACGCCGCCGCGGCCGGCTTCTGGCTGGCCCGGCACGGGCTACTGCCGGACGTGGTGCTCTGCTCGGCGGCGCTGCGGACCCGGCAGACCTGGCACAACGTGGAGATGGGGATGACGGGGTCACCGCCCGAGGGCGGCCCGGCCGGGCCGTTGCCGATCGTCCGCTACGAGCCGGATGCGTACGAGGCGCATCCGGAGGATCTGCTGACGCTGGTCCGGCGGGTCGAGCCGACCGCGACCACGGTCCTGCTGATCGCCCACAACCCCGGCATCTCCCTACTGTCCGAAATGCTCGACCCGCCGCACGCCGATCCGGAAGGGCTGCGCACGACCGACCTGGTGGTGCACCGGCCGGCCGTCCCGTGGGCCGAACTGGCTCGGGGCACGGCCGTGATCAGCGCTCGGCACACCGCGCGCGGCTGAAACCGCCACCGCGGCTGAACCAGCTGCCACCCATCGGTGGCTCGCTGGCTCAGCCGCGTCTGATGCCTCAGCTCGGCGGGGCGGTCGGCGGTGGCGGGTCGGGAGGTGGCGGCATCATCGCCGTCGGATGGGACAGCCGGTTCTCCTCCACGATCAGGGTCCGGGCCCGCTTGCGGCGGTCCTGCCAGAACCAGAGCGTGGTAAGCAAGACGGCCAGTCCGGCCAGGATGAAGACCCAGCCGACCGCGCGCAGGTCGACCCACCAGACGTTGGCCCGGAGGGCGAAGGTCAGAATCGCGCCGATCGCGATCAGGAAGATTCCACTACCAATGCCCATGTGCGCGGCACTCCCCCGTGCGGTTGCTTCTGGGCGTCCTCTGAATTGTCCGGTTACCCGGCCGCCCGGGGGTTACCCGCACCATCGGCTGGCGAACGCCTCGGCACGTCTCTCGCCAGGGGCAGAGGCGGACGAAGCTCAGGTAGGTGGCCCAAACCACTCAGGCTTCTCAAACCGCAGCAGCCGGCGGACTCGTGCCCGCCGGCTGCCGGACCCCCGCTCGACTCAGAACGCCTCCTCCGGGAGGTCCATGATGTCCAGATCGGTGCCCTCGATGATCCGCCGGTCGGCACCGATACGCGGCAGCACCTCGCGGGCAAAGAACCGGGCGGCAGCCACCTTCCCGGTGTAGAACGCCTTGTCCGCGGCCGAGACCTCGCCGGCCAGCGCCGTCAGCGCCACGTCGGCCTGCCGCTGCAACAGCCAGCCGACGACCAGGTCGCCGAGCGCGAGCAGGAACCGCCGGCTGCCCAGCCCGACCTTGTAGAGGGCCCGGTCGTCGCCGCCCTGTACCTCGCCCAGCCAGCCGGTCATCACGCCGAGGATGGTCTGGATCTCGGCGAGCGCCTTGCCGAGCGCCTGACGCTCCTCCTTGAGCTGGCCGTTGCCGGCCTCGGTGGTGATGAACTCCTGGATCTCACCGGCCACCGCCATCAGGGCCTTGCCGTTGTCCCGGACGATCTTCCGAAAGATCAGGTCGAGGCTCTGGATAGCCGTGGTGCCCTCGTACAGCGTGTCGATCTTGGCGTCCCGGACGTACTGCTCCAGCGGGTAGTCCTGGAGGAAGCCGGAGCCGCCGAAGGTCTGTAGCGACTCGTGCCCGAGCAGTTCGTACGCCCGCTCCGAACCGACGCCCTTCACCAGCGGGAGCAGCAGGTCGTTGACCCGCTTGGCCAGCTTGGTGGCCTTCTCGTCGCCGGCCGCCTCGGCGATGGCGACCCGGTCCTGCCAGGAGGCGGTGTAGCAGACCAGCGCCCGCAGGCCCTCGGCGTACGACTTCTGGAGCAGCAGCGAGCGGCGCACGTCGGGGTGGTGGGTGATGGTCACCCGGGGGGCGCTCTTGTCCGCCGTCTGGGTCAGGTCGGCGCCCTGTACCCGGTTCCTGGCGTACTCCAGCGCGTTCAGGTAGCCGGTGGAGAGGGTGGCGATCGCCTTGGTGCCGACCATCATCCGGGCGTACTCGATGATCATGAACATCTGCCGGATGCCGTCGTGCTTCTCACCCAGCAGCCAGCCCTTGGCCGGCACGCCGTGCTCGCCGAAGGTCACCTCGCAGGTGTTGGAGACCTTCAGGCCCATCTTGTGCTCGACGTTGGTGGCGAAGACGCCGTTGCGCTCGCCCAGCTCGCCGGTGTTCTTGTCGAAGTGGTACTTCGGGACGACGAACAGCGACAGACCCTTGGTGCCCGGACCGCCGACGCCCTCCACACCGACCGGGCGGGCCAGCACGTAGTGGACGATGTTGTCGGTCAGGTCGTGCTCACCGGACGTGATGAAGCGCTTGACGCCCTCGATGTGCCAGGAGCCGTCCGGCTGCTGGATGGCCCGGGTACGGCCGGCACCCACGTCCGAGCCGGCGTCCGGCTCGGTCAGCACCATCGTCGAGCCCCACTGCTTGTCGATGAAGAGCTTGGCCCACTTCTTCTGCTGCTCGGTGCCCTCGACGTGCAGCACGTGCGCGAAGGACGGGCCGGAGGCGTACATCCAGACCGGGGCGTTCGAGCCGAGCACCAGCTCGGCGAGCGCCCACCACAGCGCCCGCGGGGCGTTGGTGCCGTCCAGCTCCGGGGGGAGGTCCAGGCGCCAGAACTCGGACTCCATGAACGCCTGGTACGACTTCTTGAACGACTCCGGCAGCGGCGCGGTGTGCGTGGCCGGGTCGAAGACCGGTGGGTTGCGGTCGCTGTCCTGGTAGCTGGCGGCCAGGTCCTCCCGGGCCAGGCGGTCGACCTCGGCGAGGAAGCTGCGCGCGGTGTCGACGTCGAGGTCGGAGTACGGCTCCTGGCCGAACGCCCGGTCCGCCCCGAACACCTCGAACAGGTTGAATTCGAGGTCCCGAAGGTTGCTCTTGTAGTGGGTCATGTGGCTGGCCCCGCTTCCGGACAGGTGTTACCGATCAGTAACCCCGACTGTATTACTCGCGGGTAGGCAGCGACAAGCCAGCCGCCGAAGTGACAGCGATTACACACCTGTGGTTCAGGTTCCGGCCAGGCGTCGTCAGTCGGGCCCGGATCAGCTCTCGGCCGCGCCGACCTCCCAGCTCGGCACCGCCGCCGTCGCGCCACTCGGCGAACCGGTGTACTCCATCAGCACCAGCGCGATGTCGTCGTCGAGCCGGCCGTGCACCCACTCGACCAGCGCGGTCTCCAGGGAGGCCAGGCCGTCGGCGACTGTGCCGTGCCCGAGCAGCCGCCACGCGCGGTCGGCGGTGGGGAAGAACTCGCCGTCCCGGCGCGCCTCGCCCAGCCCATCGGTGAACAGCAGCAGTCGGTCGCCCGGCTCCAGCCGCTCCACCCGCGGCCGGACCACCGGCATGAAGCCCAGCGGCGGCGCCGGGGCCGGTGGTTCCAGCGGGATGACCGCGCCGTGGCGCAGCAGGAGCGGCGCCGGGTGTCCACAGTTGACGATGGTGAGGGTGCCACCCCGCTCCTCCACCAGCGCCGCGGTGACGAAGTCCTCGTCGCCGACGTTCCGGGCCACCGCCCGGTCCAGGTCGGCCACCACGGCCCGCAGGTCGGCCCGCTCGTAGGCGACGTGCCGGTACGAGCCCAGCACGATGCTCGCCAGCCGGACCGCTTCCAGCCCCTTGCCGCGTACGTCACCGATGATCATGCGTACGCCGTACGGAGTGTCGATCGCCTCGTACAGGTCGCCGCCGATCTCCGCGGTGGCGGTCGAGGAGATGTACCGGCCGGCCACCGACAGCGCGCCCACCTGGGGACCGAGCGGGCGCAGCACCGCCTGCTGGGCGACCGCCGCCAGCTTCGACAGCTCGGCGATCCGCTCGGCCTGCCGTTCCCGTACCGACGCCACCGCCGCCGCGATGCCGGTACCCAGCGCGATGCCGGCCACGGCGACCGCGGTGGAGAGCGACGCGGTCCGCTCGGCCAGGGCGAAGGCCGCCCCGAGCATGGACGCGGCAGCGCCGACGCCGAGCACGATCCGCCAGGACGCCAGCGCCGCAGCCAGGAAGGGGGCAGCCACCATCAGCGCGATGTAGTTCGCCTCGCGGCCGTCCGCCAGTTCGACCGCCGAGACGATCACGAGCAGGACGAGAGCCGCGCCGAGGCCGGCGCGGGATCCGGGGCTCAGCGGGCCGCGGCCCGGCTGGAGGAGTTGCGTGCGTACATCCGACAGCATGCCCGATGGAGGTGAACGAAAGAATGGGCCTGACCCGTCGTACGAGATGGATCTGACCGCGCGGATCGCGGCCCGGAGCCGATCGCCGTGCGGTACCCGGCTCAGCCGAGCACCTCGTAGCGGACCTCGATGTGCCCGAGGTCGAGCGAGGCGATCTCGGCGAACGCGGCCCGGGACAGGTCCAGGCAACGTCCGTCGATGAACGGGCCCCGGTCGTTGATCCGGACGGTGATCGACTTGCCGTTGGCCGGGTTGGTCACCCGGACCCTGGTGTCGAAGGGCAGCGTCTTGTGGGCGGCCGTCAGCGCCTCCGGATTGAACGTCTCGCCGTTGGCGGTCATCTGGCCCTCCCAGTAGAAGGAGGCGCCACACGAGCCGGTGTCGACAACCGGGCGAGCCGTCGTCTTCTTCACCGTGGGCGTCGGCGAAGGGCTCGCCGTACGCGGCTTGCTCCGCGACGGCGCCTGCGCGGTGCGGCTGGGCGTCGGGCTCGCCGTCGCGCTCGGCGAGCCGCTGGCGCTCGCGCTCGGCGGCGTGGTCGGCAAGCCAGTCGCCAGGTCATCCGGTTCGAGGGTCGGCGAGAGGTCGATCGCGGCCGGCCGGACCGGCTCCGACCCGGCGGTCAGGCGTACGGCGCCGACGGTTCCCCCGACGGCGAGGGTCACGGCCACCACGGCGCTGGCCGCGAGACCGGCCGGCGAGGTGATCCTGCGGGTACGGGAGTGCCTACCAGCCACCGGCCCGGTCCTTTCCTCAGCGGATCAAATCGGGTCGGACCATAACGAGAGAAGCACTTCGGAAGTCAACGTGATCATGTTGATTTGCCCGTAATTACGGCGATACGTGCAGCCGATCATCCGATCCGTGATCGGCCAGGCGGGCCGGTGCTCGCCGTGGTGCTGACGCAGGATGGTGGCATGGCCGCTGAGCTGAGGAAACGCCTCGTCGAGCTGTTCCGCTGGGTCGACCCCGGCCCCGGCGCGAGCCACCTGGTCAGCGACATCTCCGGCTGGTGGCGTGACCCGGCGATCCTCGCCGAGCTGGGCCCCGCGCTGGTCGCACCGTTCCGGTCGGCCCGGCCCACGGTGGTCGTCTCCCCGGCGGTCACCGGCCTGCTGCTCGGCCCGCTGGCGGCCACAGCGCTCGGCGTGGGATTCGTGGCGGCGCACAAGCCGGGCGACGGGCGCCTGCCCGCCGGGCCGCTGACCTGGGCGCAGAGCCCGCCCGACTTCCGCGGCCGGCGCGTCGACCTGGCCGTCCGCGACCGGCACCTCGGCCCCGGCGACCGGGTGCTGGTGGTGGACGACTGGGTCGCCACCGCCGCCCAGGTACGCGCCCTCTACGACATCTGCGCAGCCCGGGGCGCCGAGCCGCTGGGTACCTCCGCCGTGATGCTCGACTGCCCGCCGGCAACCGCGCACGAGCTACGCATCCACGGCCTCCTAACCAGCACCGACCTGCCCAGCTGAAAGGAAGGGCCCCTTATTAACGCCTCCGGTAGAGGAAGGGCCCCCTATTAACACCTACGCTGAGCGGCAGCGCCGGATCAGCGGACGAAGTCCTCGACCACCGTGCAGACCCGGCCGAGCGCCTCGGCGGAGCGGGCCAACGGTCCGGGCACCATCAGCGCGTGATCGGCGGCCGGAATCTCCAGCACGTGCGGGGTCAGCCGCCGGGCGACCGCGCCGTCCCAGGACGAATCGGCACCCCCGCCGACCAGGATGAACGGGGCGGTGGCCCGGCGCAGCGCGTCGACCACCTCGCCGCGGTGCAGCAACGGGGTGAGCCAGACGGCGGGCAGTCCCCGGGCGGCAGCGAGCGGTGCGGCCAGTGTGCCGAGCGACTTGCCGACCAGCAGGTCGGTGCGCTCGGTCAGGGTCGGCGCGACCTGATCGCACACCCACCTGCCGATGGTGTCCACGTCGAAGTCGTCCGGCACCTGCCAGGAGATCCCGTGCAGCCCGAAGCCAGCCCGGCGCAGCGCCTCTCCCAAATAGAGAAAGAGGGGGTAACGCGTGTCGTAGCCGCGTCCCGGGATGAGCACCGCACGTCTGTCCGCCATGGACGTCTCCTTGTCGTCGACCACCGACCGTACCGCCCACAAGCCGATCGCGGCGGCAAGGAGGGTGCCCTTGTTAACGCCTCCGGTAGAGGAAGGGCCCCTTGTTAACAGCCGCCGCCGGCGTGACCCGGGCTTGCGCTCGACCAGGGCTCCCGCTCAGGCGCGCAGCCCCGGCAGCAGGCGGGTGGCCACGTCCACCAGGACCACCTCGTCGCCGGCGTACCAGCTGCTCTCCCGGGGCCAGTGCGTGATCACGTCGGTGAAGCCCAGCTCCGCCGCACGCCCGACCTGGTCGGCGAAGAACTGCGCGCTGCTCAGCGAGAAGACGGGCGCCGAGTCCAACGAAAGGTAGCGATCCAGGCTGGCGGGATCGCGCCCCTCGGCGACCAGCGTCGAGTCGAGTCGGCTCACCATCTCGGCAACCCCGGCCCACCAGGCCGCCAGATCGTCCTCACCGGGGCCGGTGGTCACCCAGCCCTGCCCGAACCGGGCGGCGAGTCGCATCGAACGGGGGCCGTTGGCGGCCACCACGAACGGCACCCGGGGCGCCTGGACGCAACCCGGGTTGTTCCGGGCGTCCACCGTCGCGAACCAGTCACCCCGCCAGGTCGTCCCGTCCTTCAACAGGATCGCGTCGAGCAGCTCGATGAACTCGGCGAACCGGTCCACCCGCTGCCGCGGCGGCAGGGTCTCGCCACCGAGCACGGCCGAGTCGAAGCCGATGCCGCCCGCGCCGACCCCGAGCAGCACCCGCCCGCCGGCCACGTCGTCGAGCGCGGTCACCTGCCGGGCGAAGGCCGCCGGATGCCGGAAGTTCGGGGACGCGACCAGGGTGCCCAGCCGGATCCGGGAGGTCACGGTCGCGGCGGCGGTCAGCGTGGTCATCGAATCGAACCAGGGGCCGTCCACCAGGTCCCGCCAGCCCAGATGGTCGTACGTCCAGGCGTGGTCGAAGCCCCACTCGTCGGCCTGCCGCCACCGGTGCTGCGCCACCGACCAGCGCTGGTCGGGCAGGATCACGATGCCAATCCGCATGATCGCCAGCGTACGGGGACCAGGGCACGCGGACTCAGTCGAGGCGGGCGAGGAACTCCAGCGTGCGGCGCATCAGCAGCTCGGCGGCGGGCTCGTCGTAGCCCACGCTGCTGGAGTCGGCGCGTTGCGATCGTGCCCGGCCTCAACCATCCCGGCTCGGGGAGGCGTTCTACCAGGCGAGGGGTGGCATGACCGAGACGTTCCACGAGTTCGTGGTGCAGCGCTCGCCGGCGCTGTCCCGGACGGCCTACCTGCTCACCGGTGATCATCAGCTCGCCGAGGATCTGCTGCAAACCGCTCTGGCCCGGACGTACCGGCACTGGCGGCGGATCCACGACGGCGACCCCGAGGCGTACGTGCGGCGGGTCATGTACCACAGGTCTCCTGGTGGCGCCGGCGATGGCTCGCCGAACGGTTGGAGTCGCAGCCCACCGACCGCCCCGGTGCCGACCACTCCGACGTGACCGCGCTACGGATCAGCGTGGTGGCCGCGCTGCGTCAGCTCACCCCACGTCAGCGCGCCGTGGTCGTGCTGCGGTACTACGAGGACCTGACCGAGGCCCAGGTCGCCGGTGTGCTCGGTTGCTCGGTCGGCACGGTCAAACGGCACAGCCACGACGCGATTCGCCGGCTGCGCGCCGTCGCCCCCGACCTGGTCCAGGAACCGGCGGAGAGGAGTACGCGATGACCGCCCGACTTCGCGAAGTGCTGCACGACGTCGCGGCCGACACACCCGCGTACCCGGTCTACGAGCAGGCGCTCGCCACTGCCCGCCGGCACCGCCGGCGCACCACCATCGCGGCCGGGACGGCGCTGGTGCTGGTCGCGCTGGTCGCGGTGGCGCTGCCACCGCTGGCGGGTACCCCCGCCGTCGACCCGGCGGCCGGCGCGGAGGCCGCGCTGCCCGACCGGATCGACGTGCCGCCGTTCGGCAGCCTGCACGCCACCGATCGGCCGCGACTCGGTCCCGCCTCGGTGATCTTCACCGGTCAGGCTCCGGGCCTGATGTGGGGCGAGGATGGTCGCATCATCGCGGTGGTCGGCGCGGATTCCGACCGCTACCGGATCATCAAGGGCGGAATTGGGACCCTCGCCGGCGAGGACACGCTGTTGTCCCCCGACGGCCACCGGGTCGCCTTCGGCTCGTCCGAAGTGCAGATTGTCGACTTGACCACCACCGGCAGTCGCACTGTGACCAGCGAGGTCTCCGACACCCTGGGGACCGGGCCGGCGGCCTGGTCGCCGGATGGCCGGGCGCTGGTCGTCCGGGACACCGTGCGGGCCAACCCGCAGGGCAGCGCCTACCGGACCGTGCTGAGCCTGGTCTGGCTGGACGGCGACCGCCGGACCCGACTCGCGGACGAGTACGAAGCTTCCATATCTCCGGTCGCGTTCGCGCCGGACGGTGCCCGACTCGCGTTCCAGATCGACCGGACGGTCGCCGTCACCGACCTGGACGGACGGCGGCTCTCCTCGTTCACCCTTCCGCCCGACACGGAGTTGGCCGGTAAGGGGGCCTGGAGCACCGACGGCCAGGCATTGACGGTCGCTCAACGCGACGGCGACAGCTGGAGCCTTCGGCGGGTCGACCCGGCCACCGGCCGCGACCTCGGCGCGATGGATATGCCGGCCGTCACCGGGGTGACCGCCATCCGCCTGCTGGGATGGGCTGCGGGTTCCGCGCGAGTCGTCGCCTACCAACCCGCACCCGAGACGCCGACCGCCTTCGACAGGCCCCTCGCCATGGATTCGCGGCTGGGGTACGGCAACGTCGGCACCGTCCGGGTGCTGGCCCTCGATCCGGGCGCGGAGTCACCGACCACCCTGCTCACCGCCCCATCGGACATCGTCGCGATCGACGTCGCCGACGAAGTGATCCAGAGCGGGCGCACCCGCTCCGCGAGCCCGCCCCTCGGAGTGGGCCTCCGATTCTGGTTCTGGACGACCCTCATCAGCGTCCTGATCGCTGGCATCGTGGCGTACCGCAACCGGGTAGCGCTGGCCCTCTGGCTGCACAACCGGCGGGCCCGACGACTACGTCGACCAAATCGATGATCCCGGGCGCTTTTGGTCCGACGCCTGGGTGAAGCAAGACAGGTGAGGTCGGCCGGATGGCAGTCGTTGAGCTGGCTAGAGTGCTTGGCCGTGGATCTCTCTGAACGTCGGCTTGGTTAGAGATCAGCGATCAGGGGGGTGGCGCACGATGCCACAAGCGTAAGCCCGGCCAGAATCAGCAAGGCCTTGCGGCGGTATCGGACGTAAGCGGCAACTGATGCCAGTCCGGTGAAAGCAAGCGCCGCCGCGAGCGACAACGCGATCATCACCTCTACTGCCGCTTGCAGCGTGCCTTCCACCTGCGCTGGCCAGTCCACCGCCCCGTACCAGACGAGGAAGGCGAGGCACGCCAACCCGCAAAACCCGGCGAAGCTGACCAGGAGCCAGGTCACGAAGTCGAGCAACGGGTGCTCCCGAGCCCGCCATAACTCAACTGGCTCGCCGGACGTCCCACTCTGCCCATCCATCACCATCGCCGCATCGTATGGGGCAGCGTCGCTGGTGTCCGACCGATACACGTCGCAGCGCAAGCCAAGGCGTGTCGCCGAGGGTGATGGGCCGGCTGCCGAGGCGAGCTAATGGCCCGCGGCAGTTTTCAGCTCGCCTGACAACGCGAAAGCCCTGGTTGGGACTCTCGTCCTGACCAGGGCTTTCGCGCGTTGGAGCGGGTGACGGGAATCGAACCCGCACTGTCAGCTTGGGAAGCTGATGTTCTGCCATTGAACTACACCCGCAAGCGGCACCACTCTACCCGAGTCACCGCCCCGGTGCACCCAGGCACCCCCTGGTGCCGCCCGGCGTGGTGACGACTGCCGGGGCCAGCAAGAAGTTTCACGCCCGCAACACATTCCTATTCTCAAATCTGTCGATGGGTTGTAACGTCTGCCCCACGTTTTCCGCCCGACGCGACACAACCCCCGGTCGCGTCGCCAGAAAGAGGTGGGCTTATGGGACTCCGTCCCGTCCTGCTGCACCGGCGCATCGCCGGTATCACATCTACCTCGTTGGCCCTGGTGCTCGGCGTGGCCACGGTCGGCCTGCTGCCGGTCGCCACGACGGCCGCGAGCCCGGCGGCTGCCGCCGTCGCAGCCGACGAACATTGTGAGGATCCGACCGGCACGGCGGCCCGGGTCCGTGGCGACGCGGTCGTGAAGCATGACCCGAACGAGCTGACCATGGCCCAGCTGCACCAGCGGGAGGCCGAGTTCGCCGACCTTTTGCAGGAGCGGGCCAAGCGGGTCGGGCAGCGCGCGCTGAGCGCCCAGGCCGCCGCGGCGTCGGTCACCATCCCGGTCGTGGTGCATGTGATCCGGCGGGACACCACCCGGGCCGGCGGGAACATCCCCGACTCGATGATCCAGTCGCAGATAAACGTGCTCAACCAGTCGTTCAGCGGGGCGACGGGTGGTGCCGCCACCGCCTTCGCCTTCCAGCTCCAGAGCATCAACCGGGTCACCAACACGGCGTGGTACCCGATCCGGCAGGGCACCTCGGCCGAGCGGCAGATGAAGACCCAGCTGCGCCAGGGCAACAAGGCGACGCTCAACATCTACCTCGGCGAGTTGAGCAACGGTTTGCTCGGCTGGGCGACCTTCCCGCAGAACTCGCTGAACGTGATGGACGGCGTGGTCGTGCTGAGCGAGTCGCTGCCCGGTGGCACCGCTACCAACTACAACCAGGGCGACACCGGCACCCACGAGGTGGGCCACTGGCTGAACCTCTACCACACCTTCCAGGGCGGCTGCTCCGGCCAGGGCGACCAGGTCGCGGACACCCCGGCCGAGGCGTCGCCGGCCTACCAGTGCCCGACCGGCCGGGACACCTGCTCCAGCCCGGGCCTCGACCCGATCACCAACTTCATGGACTACACCTACGACTCCTGCATGTACCAGTTCACCCCGGGCCAGGCGACCCGGATGATCAACGCCTGGAACACCTACCGCGCCGCATAGCGCGGGCCAGATCAACGCGTACCCCCGGTGCCGGTCCCGTTTGACGGGGCCGGCACCGGCGCGTCGGTCAGGCCGCGCGGCGGGCGTGTCGACTCGTCCGGGCCGGGCGCGGCGCGCGACGAACGACCTCCGGAGTAGCCGCGGTCGGGTCGAGCCAGACCTGGACGGCCGGCTGGCCGGCCAACTCACCGGCACCGACGTGCTCGCGGCGGGAGAGCATCGCCACGTCGACCGTGAACTCGAACAGTCGCCAATCGGCGTGCGGCGCGGCCCGCGAGGCGAGCGCCAGACGGGCCAGGGTGGCCTCGTCGGTGACGGGCCGGGCCCGACCGGCGACGTACGCCTCGTCGTCGCTCTCCTCCGGCGGGAACGAGTGCAGGGCGTAGCGCCCATCGCGTTCCAGATCACGCCGCTTCGGCGAGTCGACCACGAAGCAGAACAGACCGTCATCGGTGATCACCGGGGAGACCGGGTGCACCCGGGGCCCGCCGTCGGCGCGGACCGTGGCCAGGTAGCCGAAGCCCGGGCCGTACTGCTGCATGAGAAGGCGGATCCCGTCGGCGAGCCGAGGCTCGTCAGCGGCGAATTCGGACCAGGAAGCCATGCCGACATCCTATCGAACATATGTTCTAGGAAGGTAGTCCGACACGCAGGTCACGCGTACCGACAGCTATGGTGTGGCGATGCTGCTCTCCGACCGCGACCTGGTCTCCGAGATCAAGGCAGGCACCCTGGCGCTGGAGCCGTTCGAGCCCACCCTGGTGCAACCGTCCAGCATCGACGTACGCCTGGACAGGCTGTTCCGGGTCTTCAACAACCATCTCTACACCCACATCGACCCGGCGACCCGGCAGGACGACCTGACCTCGCCGGTCGAGGTGCCCGACGGCGAGCCCTTCGTGCTGCACCCGGGCGAGTTCGTGCTCGCCTCCACGCTGGAGGTCATCTCACTCGGCGACCAGCTCGCCGGCCGGCTGGAGGGCAAATCCAGCCTGGGCCGACTCGGTCTGCTCACCCACTCCACCGCCGGCTTCATCGACCCCGGCTTCTCCGGCCACGTCACCCTTGAGCTGTCCAACGTGGCCAACCTGCCGATCACCCTCTGGCCCGGCATGAAGATCGGCCAGCTCTGCATCTTCCGGCTCTCCTCGCCCGCCGAGCACCCGTACGGCTCGGCCGTCTACGGCTCGCGCTACCAGGGCCAGCGCGGCCCGACACCGAGCCGCGCGTGGCAGAACTGGCGTACCTGGCCGACCCGCTGACCGAACGGCGGGGCCCGCTCCGGGCCCCGCCGACGGACCGGGTACGCCTCAGCCGGGCCGGCCGAAGCTGTGGATGGGCCCGCTGTCCAGGCGCTTCATCTTCACCGGCTGACCCGCCCGGGAGGCATGCACCACCCAGCCCCCACCGACGTACATGCCGACGTGGTGCAGGTCCCGGTAGTAGAAGACGAGATCCCCTGGGCGCAGCGCGCTCCGGCTGACCGACGCGGTGACCTGGCGCTGCCGCGCCGCGTTGTGCGGCAACGCCACGCCGGCTCGGGCCCACGCGGCCAGCGTCAGCCCGGAGCAGTCGTACGCGTTCGGCCCCTCGGCGCCCCACGAGTACGGCTTGCCGATCTGGGCGCAGGCGAAGGTGACCGCCTCCCCGGCCGGTCCACCCGGATAGCTCGCCGGGCAGGGGGCCGGTCGCAGCGGGCCGCCACCCCCGTTGTCGTACGCCCGCAGCCGCAGTCGCTGAAGCCGGTCGATCTCGGCGTCGATGTGCCGTCGCTTGGCCGCGAGCTCGGCCTCCGTACGAGCCAACTGTGCGATGGTGCCGTCCAGCTCGGCCTTGGCGGCGGCGAGCTCGTCGCGCAGTGCGCTGGCCTGTCGCACGTCCTGCTGCTGGTAGTGGGCATACCGGTCGAGCACGCCGAGCTGCTCGACGACCTCGCCGGGCGATCGACTGCCGAGCAGAGTGTTGACGGCCCGAACCGTCTCACCCTTGTAGGCCCGCGCGGCCAGCGCGCCGACCCGGTCCATCGCCTCGTCCACCTGATGTTGCAGTGGCGCGATCCGGGCGGCCAGGGCGTCGGCCTGCCGCCGCTTCGCGGCCAGGTCCTGACGGGTGGCGTTGTGCCGTTCGATGACGGGTTCGAGTCTGCTCCAGTCCTCGTCGATCTGGCGCTCGATGTCGGCAACCGTCGGGTCGGCGTGTGCCGCCGTGGCACCGCCAGCCAGGATCACGGCTGCGGTGGCCAGGACGGCGAGTGCGGTGGTGCAGCGGTACCAGCGGGAACGCGGCCCAGCCGTCGTCGGGCCGGGCGCTGCCGGCCGCTGCGACGGTGGCCGCGGGGCATGGTGTGCCACCGGGCTCCGTACTCCTTCTTCCCT
>NZ_JBFBAO010000161.1:0-14317 GCF_040682255.1 Micromonospora sp. NPDC051296
GTCGGCGGTGGACAACAGCAGGATGCGCACGGGCGGCTCCGGAGGGTGACGCCCGTCGCGCGGGGTGGGCGCGCGGGCGGCGGGATGGTCGCGGAGGTGAGCGGGGGCGACCGGTCGGCGGCCGATGGGCGGCGCGCGCCGTCGACGCCGGGTCAGGTCACCGCGACAGCGGTACGGCCTTCGACGGATTCGCGGGTGCCGGAACGGATCGCATACGGCGATCGACATCGATGCTGAAGAGGCCAAGCCTCATCGGATCCTCCTCGGGTGTCCACGCCCTGGGGTGCAACTCCCGACGGCCGAAGTATCCTGGCTTCCGGATCGACGCTCACCCCCGGCCTTCCAGCCACCCACGGTGGCCGTGACTCGCGAGGGGGGATCGCTCCCCGGTGACAGTGGCGGGACCGCGCCGGATTCACACCGGCTTCCTTCACTGCCGTCAGGCCGCGAATGCTGCCACAACCTCCGGCGGCCGGTCAACGCGACCGGGGACACACGACGCAGCCCACCGCCGCTACGGTGAGGGAGACGGCGTGGGGGTCGACAGTGGATTGAGGTGCGGGATGGTCGAGTTCCACCACCTCGCCGGGCGGGTCTGGCTCTGCCCCGGCGACGACGACCCGGAGCTGGTCCAGGCCGGCGTCGCGCTGATCGCCGACGAGCGCGGCAGCATCCTGGTCGATGCCGGACAGAGCCCGTCGCACGCCCGCGAGATCCAGGCGGCGCTGCACGCCGCCGACCTGCCGGCCCCCCGGTGGCTGGTCTACACCCACCACCACTGGGACCACGTCTGGGGCGCCTGCGCCTGGCCCGGCGTGGAGATCGTGGGCCACGTCACCGGCGCGGAGCTGCTGCGCGCCGAGGCAGCCCGGCCGTGGAGCATCCCCTACCTGCGCGCGGAGGTGCGGCGCAACCGGCGGCTCGGGCCGAGCTTCCGGGCCCGCGCCCTCGCCGTGGACTCGTGGGACGAGCTGACGGTGCTGCCGCCCACCCGGGTCTTCACCGACGAGTTGGAGCTGCCCACCGGCGTGCGGGTACGCCACGTCGGCGGCCGGCACGCGCCGGACTCGACCGTGGTGGTGGTGCCCGACTCGGGCGTCATGCTGCTCGGTGACAGCTGGTATCCCCCGCCGCTGCACCTGCGTACGCCCACTGACGAGCCGGACCTGGCGCTGGTCGGGCGGCTGCTCGACGACGAGATCGGCTGGTACGTCTCCAGCCACAGCCCACCGCTGACCCTCACCGAGGCCCGCGTGGCGCTCGACGTCTGAGCCGTCCGCCGAGTCGGCTCAGCGGGCGCGACGTTCCGGATGGGCCCGGTTCCAGGCCCGCATCCGTTCCGGGTATCCGACCTTGGTCGCCTCGTACAGCGGGACGGCGTGCTTGCGGGCGATGGCGCCGGCGGCCCGGGGCGTGCCGGTGCGGCGGCGGATCCACTCGCCGTCGTGCGCGATGGCCACCACGGTGGTGTCGGTGGCGGTGGTCTCCGGTTCGAGGTAGAACTCCACGCCCTGCCGGCTGGTGACGAACTGCACCAGCGCGGCGAGGTCCTCCGGGGTCGCCTCGCGGTCGAGTTTCGTCGGGGTGCCCTGCGCGGCTCGTGGCCGCCGGCTGAACCAGCCCATGCCCGGCTCCTCTCCTCGGCGTAGCTCCCAGTGCAGCACCGTCACCTGGCAGGTCCCTGTGAACCCGGTGGGAGCGCCCTGGGCGGTACGCTGCCGCGATGATCGACTTTGCGGTGCGGGAGAACGCCGCCTGGTGCGACCTGGTCTGCCGTACCCACGGCCAGCCCGGTTCGGTCGACGCCGACACCTGGTCGGTGCCGCGCCGGTCCCCGCCGTGGTATCCCGACGCGGTGACCCTGCAGGGCACCGACCTCACCATCGCCCGCCGCTACGGTTTCCGGGCCGTCGGTCCCCTACGCGTCTGGGCGCGCTGAGCCCACCCGCTCCGGCTCCCCCGTGCGGCCGGAGGCGGGCGGGCGGGCCGCCGGCACCAGCAGCAGGGTCGGCAGCAGGAGCAGCGGTACGACCAACAGCGCCCGCAGCGTGCCGACGTGGTCGCCGAGCAGGCCGAGCAGCGGCGGCCCGGCGAGGAAAGCGGTGTAGCCGATCACCGCGACCACGCTGACCCGGACGTGGGCGTGCTCCTCCTCGTCGGCGGCGGCGCTCATGCCCACCGGAAAGCCCAGCGAGGCGCCGACACCCCACAGCACGACGCCGACCACCGCGACCGGGCCGGAGCCGGCGAGCACCGCCAGGGCGGCGCCGACGACGGCGAGCAGGATGGTCGTGGTCAGCACCGGCCCCCGCCCCCACCGGTCGAGGGCCACCGTGCCGAGGGTGCGGCCCAGCGTCATGCCGACCACGAAGACACCGAAGACCGCCGCGCCGGCCGCCTCGCTGAAGCCGTACCCGTCGATGAAGGCCACCGCGAGCCAGTCGTTGGCGCTGCCCTCGGCGAACGCCGCGGCCAGCACCAGCAGGCCGATGAGCAGGGTGCGTGGCTCCCGCCAGGCGGCGAGCAGCCGCCGCCGGCGGCCGGCCGGGGTGCCGGCCGCGGCGTCGGGCTCGGCCGGCAGGAACGCCCGCGCCCCGAGCAGGGTGCCGCCGAGGACCAGCGCGGCCAGCACGGCGAGGTGCACGGCGACCGGCAGGCCCAGCCGGGCGGCGACCGCGCCGAGGCCCGCGCCGGCCACCGAGCCGAGACTCCACGCGGCGTGGAACCGGGGCATCACGGTCCAGCCCAGTCGGCGTTCGACGGCCGCGCCCTCGATGTTCATCGCGACGTCGCAACTGCCGGAGCCGTAGCCGAGGGCGAACAGGCCCAACGCCACCCCGGGCAGCGAACCGGCCACGCCGGCCGACACCCCGGCGACGGTCAGCCCGAGCGCGACGAGCAGGGTCGACAGCGCCACCGCGCGGGCCGCGCCGAGGCGCTGGGTGACCAGGCCGGCGGTGGGCATGGCGAGGATCGCGCCGATGGACATGGCGAGCAGGAGCAGGCCGAGGCGGCCGGGGCTGAGGTCGAGCCCGTCGCGGATCGCCGGCACCCGGGAGAACCAGGTGGCCACGGCCAGCCCGTTGAGCGCGAACACCACCGCCACGCCGTTGCGGGCAGCCAACACCGCGCGGGACGGCCCGGGGCTGGGCGACGGTGTGACGGGGGTGGTGGCGGCGGGGTCCACGTACGTTCCGGTCCTCTCCTCGGGCGTTACTCGCCACGATCACACACCTGGGAGCGCTGCCACCACAATCCGCCGCCGGTCCTTACCGAAGGAGCTTGCGGCGGGCATGATGCGGATGGGCGTCCGCAGGTCCGAGGCGGGCGACAGGCAACGGGGAGAGCAACATGACGACGGCACGCCGGCCGGCCACCCTGGACGACGTCGCCCGCGCCGCCGGGGTGTCCCGGTCGACGGCGTCGCGGGTCATCGCGGGCACCGGGTTCGCCTCCCCGATCGCGCGGGAGCGCGTGCGGTCCGCCGTCGACCTGCTCGGTTACCGGCCCAACGCGGCGGCGCGGGCGCTGGTGCGCGGCGGCGGCGTACGGCTGCTGGTGGCGGTGGCGGGCACCAGCCCGGCCGTCCTCGACGACAACTACGTCGACCAGGTGGTGAGCGCCGCGGCGCGGGTCTGTGCCCCGCACGGCCTGGGGGTCGCGGTCCAGTGGGTGCCGCTGGACTCGCCGGGACGGCTGACCGAGCTGACCGACGACCGGGGAGTGGCCGGTCTGATCCTGGTCAACACGATCACGCCGCTGCTCGACCTGGTGCCGCAACGGCTGCGCGGCCGGGCGGTGTCGATCGGAATCGGCTCGGCCGCGGTGCCGTCCGTGGACATCGACAACGCCGGCGGGACCGAGGCGATCGTCCGCCACCTGTACGCCTCCGGGCGTCGACGGATCGCGATGGTGACCGGTCCGCCGTGGCTGACCTGCTCGCACCGCTCGGTGGAGGCGTACCGCGGGCTGCTGCGCGACGCCGGCCTGCCGGCCCGGGAGGTGGTGGGCGACTTCAGCGCGGCCCGCGGGCGCACCGCCGCCCGCGAGGTGCTGCGACGCTGGCCGGACACCGACGCAATCGTCGGAATCAGCGACGCCACCGCGCTGGGCGTGATCGGCCGGCTCCGCGCCGACGGCGTCCAGGTGCCCGGCGACATCGCGGTGACCGGTTTCGACGACATCCCACTGGCCTCGGTGACCGCTCCGGCACTGACCACGGCGAGCCATCCGGTGCGGGAGATCGCCACCGCGGCGGCGACCGTGGTGCTGGAGCAGCGGCCGGTACCGACGCGAACCCTCTTCCCGTCGTCCCTGGTCCGCCGCGACAGCGCCTGACCATCGCCAATGGTGGTCAACCTTTCAGGATAACTATTCCGACGGTTCGCGACCTCGGCCGAATGTGACTGGTGAGCGGTAAGATCGGCGACTTGCTTGTGACTGATCGCTGACTGATGGCTCCGACGACGAGCGCACACACTGTGCCCATGAATACGGGACTCGGGCGCACCAAGATACTCCGCGGCGCGGCGTGTCTCGTCCTGCTGGCAGTCCTTTCCGGCTGCATGCAACTCAACGCCGGCCTGACCGTCAACGCCGATGACACGGTCAGCGGGCAGCTCCTGCTGACCGCTGAGCGCAACGTGCTGACCGTGAACAACAAGCCGGTCGAGGCCGGCTTCGCTGAGCTTCGTCAGAACATTCCGGCGCTACCCCCCGGCCCGGAGACCCGGTACGAGGACGCGACGCACTTCGGTTCCCAGATCAACTACCGGAATGTGCCCCTCGACCAATTCGACAGCGAAAGCCTGAGCATCGTTCGCGAAGGCGACCGCTACGTGTTCACCCTTCCGCTGGACCCGAAGAAGTACGGCGGAAAAGTGGCCGAGCAGGATCCACAGAATCAAGCCCGATTCATGTTGTTGATGTCGTTCGAGATCACCGTCACCTTCCCCGGTCGCGTGCTGGACGCCGGCGCGGGCGGTCAGGTCAATGATCGGACGGTGACCTGGCGGGTCAACCGCAACGAACAGAAGCCCGCCGAACTGCGCGCCGTCGCCGAGGCGCCGCCCCGGCCGTCAGCCGCGACCGACGAGCCGGACACCGGCGGCGGCATCCCCTGGTTGCTCATCGCCGCCGGCGCGGTGGTGCTGCTGCTCGTCGCGGTGCTCGTCGTACTCCTGCTGCGCCGCCCCCGCGCCGGCGGGGACGCCAACCCGGCACCTGGTGCCCCGACACCTGGCGGCGGCCCGACAACGAGCGGCGCACCGGCCCCTCGTAGCCCGGCCACGCCCGGCCCGACAACGACCACCGGGAACGGCGGCCTGCCGGGCGCCGGCTGACCAGTCGGTCAGCCGGCCTCGTCGCCCGCCCGGCGGGCGACACCCACCCACATCCCACCCCGCACGCAGAACCGAAGGGGGATCGGCGATGAACGATCTCTTCACCTGGGCCGCGCTGGGCAGCCTCACCGGCGCGAGCGCCGCGACGCTGCTCGCCACCAACGTCATCGGCGGACTGATCGGCCCGAGCGCCGACAAGGCCCGCAAGTGGATCGCGCTGGGCATCGCCCTCGCGCTGTCGTACCTCACCGCGGCCCTCGCCACCGACGCGGGCGCCGAGAAGTGGATCATCGCGTTCTTCAACGGCCTGGTCATCTTCTCCGCCGCCCTCGGCGTCAACCAGCTGCCACCCGGCAACCGGCAGGCGACGCCGACCCAACTGGCGCAGGGCAACGAGCCCCGCTTCATCCGCTCCTGGGCCTGAGAGGAGCAGCGTCATGGTCTACGGGATCATCAGCGCCGCCGTCCACGTCGTCGCGGGCGCCGTGTTCGGCCTGCTCGCCGGCGGCACCATCGGGCTGCTCGTCGGCGCGGGCGTCGGCCTGCTCGTCGGCGCCGTCTTCGGCTGGGCGGTCGCCTCGGCCCAGGTCTACTCGTCCGGTCCCCGGGCTGTGTTCCTCTTCGTCGTCGACCACACCTGGAGCCTGCTGAACACCATCGTCGGCGCGATCTACCTCGCGCTGCACCTGGTCTTCGGCCACTCGCTGGATCGGGCCACCTCCCAACACAGCTGCCGGGTCAACGTGGTCGAGGGGGTCTCCCCCCGCTACGCCACCACCCTCGGCACGGTCTGCGCCGGCTCCAGCAGCGGCATCCAACGGCACGAGGACGTGCACATCTTCCAGGCCCGCCTGCTCGGTCCGCTGTACATCCCGCTGGTCGTGGCCAACTACGTGCTGTTCACCATCGCGCCGGTGTGGCTGCTTTACCACGACCACGCGGGCGCGCCGATCAACCGGTTCACCCGGTACTTCGAGATCGGCGTCTACCCGCACGTGTGGAACGAGGCGATCGCGTACCGCATCCAGGGGACGCCGCCGCGATGACCGGACGCGGTCCGATCGAGACGGCCACCGCCGAGCTGGCGGCGTGGCTGGCCGGGGCGGCGGGTGCCGCCGTCCCGGTCGGCCCGCCCCGGCCCGACGCCGATCCGGGCCGGTTGACCCTGTGGCCGCTGGAGCTGCGGCCGGCCCGGCAGACCCGGGGCAGCGGCGGCCCGGAACCGTACCGGTTGACCGTTCGCTACCTGCTCGCCGCCGGCGGGCCGGACGCCCTTGCGGCGCTGGACCGGGTGCTCGTCGCGGCCACCGCCGCGGGCGGGCACACCCTCGTGCTGGAGGCCGGCGACCCGGCGCTGTGGTCGGCGTTCGGGGCACCGCCCCGGCCGTCGCTGCTGATCGACGTGGCCGTGCAGGTCACCCATCCGAGCCAGCCGGCCGCGCCGGTACTGCGCCCGCTGCGGCTGCGACAGCTGGACATGCTGGCCTTCGACGGGCGCGTCGTCGGCCCGGCCGACCAGCCCCTCGCGGCCATGCGGGTCGAGGTCGTCGGTCAGCCGTACGCGACGCAGACCGACCCGGCGGGCCGGTTCCGGCTCGTCGGTGTGCCGCACGACCCGGAGCACCCGGGCCCGGTCCGGCTCCGGCTCACCGGCCGGGGGCAGGTGCTCACGGCCGAGGTCGACCCGGCCGACCCCGACATCGTCATCGTCTGCGCGCCACCGACCCGCTGACCCGAACCGCACGGGAGGACCGAACCGATGCCCACCTACTTCTCACCCGGCATCTACGTCGAGGAGGTGCCCAGCGGTGCCCGCCCGATCGGACCGGTCGGCACCAGCACCGCGGCGTTCGTCGGCGTCGCACCGGACCGCACCGCCCATCTCGGCGAGGCCCTCGCCGTGAACAACTGGACCGACTTCCTGCGGCTGTACGCCGACGGCGACCAGTTGGAGAGCACCCCGCTGGCCCGGGCGGTCTTCGGCTTCCTCGACAACGGCGGCACCCGCTGCTGGGTGGTCAACGTCGGCGAGAGCGGCTCGGTCGCCGGCACCGGCCGACAGCGTGGCGGGCTGAACCTGCTGGAGGCGGTCGACGAGATCTCCATCCTGGCCGCGCCCGGTTTCCACGACCCGGTCTCGCACGAGGCGCTGCTGAGCATGGCCGAGAAGACCCGCACCATGGTCGCCATCTGCGACCCGGCGCCCGACATCGACGACGTCTCCACCCTCACCCGGGTCGCCACGGCCGGCTCCGGCCGTCCGGCGAAGCCGAGCGACGCCGGTGACCCGGACAGCCCCGCCGCCGGCGGCGGGGGCGGTTCCGGCTCGGGCGGGGGCGGCGGTGCCGGCCCGGTTTCGCACCGGCCCCGGCAGTCGGACTTCGGTGCCCTCTACTACCCCTGGCTACGGGTACGCGACCCGCTCTCCGGCGAGTTGGTGCTCACCCCGCCGAGCGGGCACGTCGCCGGCATCTGGGCCCGCACCGACGCCCTGCGTGGGGTGCACAAGGCGCCGGCGAACGAGCCGGTCCGCGGCGCGGTCGACCTGGGCCACCTGGTCACCCGCGCCGAGCACGACGTGCTCAACCCCAAGGGCGTCAACGTGATCCGGTTCTTCCCCGGCGAGGGCATCCGGGTCTGGGGTGCGCGTACCCTCGCCGCCGAGGCCAGCGAGTGGCGCTACCTGAACGTCCGCCGGCTCTCCATCGCCATCGAACAGGCCATCGCCAACGGCACCCGCTGGATGGTGTTCGAGCCGAACGACTACACGCTGTGGCGCTCGATCCGCCGGGACATCGGTGCCTTCCTGACCCGGGTGTGGCGCGACGGAGCGCTGCTGGGACGTACGCCCGAGGAGGCGTTCTTCGTCAAGTGCGACGAGGAGACCAACCCGGCCGACGTCCGCGACGCCGGCATGGTGGTCGCCCACATCGGCATCGCCGTGGTCAAGCCCGCGGAGTTCGTGGTGTTCAAGCTGAGCCAGTGGGCCGGCGGCACCGAGACCGAGACGATTGGAGGCTGACATGGCGACCACGGCCACTCCGCAGCCGGGCGCCCCGGTCGACCCGTACCGGGCGTACAACTTCAAACTGCTGGTCAACGGCGTGACCAACGGGCACTTCACCGAGGTCAGCGGGCTGGAGGTGAACATCCCCGCGGTGCCGTACCGGGAGCAGGGCAACGACCGGATCCGGATGGTCCCCGGGCAGGTCGAGTACGGGCCGGTCACCCTGCACTTCGGCCTCACCGCCTCCCGCGAGTTGTGGGACTGGGTGCACGCGGTGGCCCGGGGCACGGTCAACCGCCGAAACGTCTCGGTGGTGCTGCTCGACGCCGCCGGCACGGCCGAGGTGCTGCGCTGGAACCTGATCAACGCCTGGCCGACCAACTGGCGGGGCGCCCACCTGAACACCCTCGGCCAGGAGATCGCCATCGCGGCACTGACGCTGCGCTACGAGAGCCTGGAACTGGAGGCCGGTGGTGCCGCGCCGACGCCCGCGTAGCTGGCTCGCCGGCCGGCTCCGGTCCGCGGCGCGTGCCGTGGACCGCATCGCCGGCGTGGTCGACGCCTCCCTCATGGCCGAACCCGCCGGTGCGACGGTCACCGGACCCGGTGGAACGGTCGCCGGGTCGCTTGCCGGGTCGGCCGGGGAGCCGGGCGACGGGCCGGCTGGTGGAACGGTCGGTGGCGTGGCCACCGCCGATGCCGGGGCGTACCGGCGCCCGGGCCAACCGCCGGAGCACTGGCTGCGGGTGGTCGCGACGCACGCCCCCGGCCTGCTGCGCGACCTCGCCCTCGACGCACCGCCGGGCGATGCCGCGACCGACCCGGACAGCGCTACGTGGCCCGCTTCGGTCGGCCGCCAGGAGTCGGGCGCCGGGGATTCCTTCGCTGCCGGCTGGTCGGCGGCCGGCGCGGCCGGGCCGGATCCGTCCGCCCCGCACCGCACGGCGGAGACGCCCCCGGTCGGTACGGGCACCACGCCCGCCGGCAACGCCGACCGTGGCGCCGACACCGGCCCGCTCGACGGCACGTCCGCCTGGTGGGCCACAGCGCGACCGGCCGCCGCCCGTGAGGCACCGGGAACCAGCGGCGACCCGGTCTCCACCCCCTCCTTTGCTCTGCTTCAACCGACGCACCGGCCACTGTCCGGAGACCGGACGCCGGGCGTTGCGTGGAGTGAAGCAGAGCAAAGGAGCGACGCGGGGGCACCACGGGTCGGCCCGGGGACGTCCGGCGGGACGATGCCGACCGGGGGTACGCGCCGCCGGCGGGCCGGCACCGCCGGCCGGCCGCCCCTGGTCGCCGCGCAGCCCGGGACGGCCGCCGCCACATCGGACATCCGGGCGGGCGATGACCGACGCCCGGACCTCACCGTGGGCGGGTTCGGGACGGCAGCGCCGGGCGGTGGCCCGCCGAGGCCGACCCGGCTGCCGGCGGGGACGGACGAGGCCCCGGCCCGGATACGCCCGCACACCGCGCCAGATCCGCACCTGACGGAGCCGGCTTTCCCCATGACCGGGCCAGGCCTGCACGGATCGGACCTGCGGTTGGCGGGGACCGGACCAACCGTGTCGGGAACGGCTCCCGCCTGGGCGGGACCCGGATCGGGCCAGGGACCCGGATCGGCGCGGGAAACCGGACCCGCGACGGGCTTCGGCGGCGGGTCGGGGGTGGGGGCCGGCCCGGCGGGGCGGGACCGGTTCGGCGCCGACCCGGACCGGACGTACCCGGGGCCGGTCCGGGCCGGTAGGGACGCCTGGTCCGTCGCCGCCCGGTACCGGGCGGCCGGCGACCGTCTACCGGGTCTGGACGGCGGGCCGCGGGCGGTCGGGGGGCCGCTCCCGATCGGCGGCCGGCTGCCGAGCGGCGACGGGTTCCGGCCGGACGGCGGACTCCCGACCGGCGGCCCGCTGCCGGTGGGCGACGGGCTCTGGCCCGGTAGCGGGCTCCCGGCCGGTGCCGTGCGCTGGCCGGACGGCGCGAGTGCGCCGTGGCCAGCCATCGATCCGCCGGGGCGGCCGGGTGGCCGGTGGCGCGGACCCGACCCGTGGCCGGCCCTGCCCGACGACCGGAACTTGTGGTCGGTTCCCGAGCCGTCCGGCGCCGATTCCGAACACCTGCGCCGGCTGGACCGCGAGCAGGCGGGTGGCTGATGGAACGGGTCGCCTTCCTCATCGACGCCACCGGCGAACGGGTCGACTGCCTGCTCAACCCGGAGACCGTCCAGGTGACCCGACTGGCCGGGGTCCGGCCTCGGGGCAGCGCCGGCACCCAGCTCACCGGCACCGGCCTGGCCGACGACCCGTTGGTCTTCACCGGCGGCGGGCGCACCGAACTCGTCCTGGACCTGCTCTTCGACACCGACTTCGCCGAGGGTCAGGTGCGCCCCGCCGACGTCCGCGCCCTCACCCGTCCATTGTGGATGCTCGCGGAAAACTCGGCGGTCGAGCACGGCTGGGTGCGGCCACCGCTGGTACGGCTGGTCTGGGGCAAGACCTGGAACGTGCCCGGGGTGATCATCGCCGTCGCGGAACGGTTCGACGCGTTCACCGCCACCGGTTCGCCGCGCCGTTCCTGGCTGCGGCTCAAGCTGGTCCGGGTCGCCGAGGACACCGACCGGGCCCGGGAGGGCTTCGCCGAGGAACTGGCCGTCGCCCAGACCCCGGCCGTCGCGCCGGGCACGGCCGTGGTCGCCGCCGGCGACGGCACCGCCACCACCGACACCTCGGGCGTACGCTTCGACCTGCTCGCCCACGACGCGCTCGGCTCGCCGCTGCGCTGGCGGCTGCTGGCCGAGCACAACCGGATCACCGACCCCCTCGCGGTGCCGGCCGGCACCGCCCTGGCCGTACCACCGCAACAGGGCCTTACCGCCGGACACACCGGCGTCGCCGCCGGGAGCGGGTCGTGACCGCCGCCGCGCCCCGGGCGCTGACCGTGCTGCTCGCGGGCGACCCGCTGCCCGAGGCGCTGACCGGCCGGGTGACGTCGGTCCGGGTGGCCGCCCGGCTGAACCGGCCCACCCAGTGCGAGGTGGCGCTGAGTGCCGCCTCCGGCGCGGCGGCGCTGACCGGCCCGGTGCACGTCGGCGCGACCCTGGACGTCCACCTCGACGGCCAGCCGGAGACGCTGTTCACCGGCGAGGTCACCGCCGTCGAGATCGAGTACGCCGCCGACGGCGCCGCCACCCTGCGGGTACGGGCGTACGACGCGCTGCACCGGCTGCGCAAGCGGCAGCGGCTGCGGGTCTTCGAGTCGGTGACCGCCGCCGACCTGGCCGCCGAGCTCTGCGCCGACCTCGGGCTGACCGTCGACGCGGAGGACGACGGGCCACGGCTGGACCGGCTACCACACCACCGCCCCAGCGATCTCGACCTGCTGCTGGAGGTGACCGGCCGGGCCGGGCTGCACCTGAGCGTCGACGGCGACGTGCTGCGCCTGCTGACGCTCGACGGCCACGGCGAGCCGATCCCCCTCGAACTCGGCCGGGACGTGCACGGCCTGCGGCTGTCGGTCAACTCCGACACCGCCGCCGGGGAGAGCGCGGCGCTGGGCTGGCACCCGCAGCGGGCCGAGGCGATCGCCCAGAGCGCCGGCACGCCCCGCTGCGGGCGGGACACGCCGGTGGACCCGGATCCGGCCGACGTCGGCGCGGACGGCACCCGTACCGCCCTGGACCAGCCGGGCCGCAGCGACGACGAGATCGCCGCGCTGGCCCAGGCCCGGCTGGACGCCCGGGCCGCCGCCCTGGTCACCGCCGAGGGAACGGCCGAAGGCGACCCCGCGCTGCGCCCGGGTCGCCGGATCCGGCTGACCGGCGTGGCCGAGGCGGTGGGCGGCACGTACGTGCTCACCGAGGTGGTGCACACCCTCGACGCGAACGGGCACCTGAGCCGCTTCTCCACCGTCCCGCCGCCGGCACCACCGGCCGGGCCGCCCGCCCCGGCCGTGGTCACCCTGGGCACGGTCACCGACGTGGCGGACCCGGACGGGTTGGGCCGGGTACGGGTGGAACTGCCGGCGTACGGCGGGGCGGACGCCGGCTGGCTGGCGGTGCTCTGCCCGGGAGCGGGCCGCGGCAAGGGACTGGTGGCGCTGCCCGATCCGCAGGACAGCGTGCTGGTGGCGTTGCCGGGCGGTGAACCGGCCTCGGGCGTCGTGCTCGGCTCGCTGTTCGGCACGGTCGAGCCGTACGACACCGGGGTGGACGACGGGCGGGCCCGGCGCTGGTCGCTGCGGACCGCCGGCGGGCAGCAGGTGGTGGTCGACGACGTGGCGCGGAGCCTGCGGCTGAGCACCGACGCCGGCAGCTGGCTGGAGCTGACCCCACAGCTGGCCACCCTGCACGCCGCCAGCGACCTGGTGCTCTCCGCACCGGGCCGGGCGATGGTGGTCCGTGCCCGCAGCATCGACTTCCTGCACGCCGAGGCGGCCGAGGACGCGGAGACCGCCGCCGAGCGGGCCCGCAGCCTCGCCCGCGCCCACCACGAAGGAGGCGGCTGATGCGCTGGATCCACCGCGACTCGGTGATCAGGTGCAGCCACGACGGCCGGGTCCGCAACCAGGCGTCACAACAGTGGGTGACCCTGGCCGGCGTACCGGTGCTGGTCGCCGACGACCCGAAGGGCCGGGAGATCGTCGCCTGCCCGAACTACGGCGCCACGGTCAAGCCGTGCACGACGACCGAGCCGGTACGGGTCGGCTACAGCGAATGGATACGCGTCGACGGCCACCGGATCGTGCTGTCGCACCTGGAGGGGTTCACCAACGGCAGCCCGCCCGGCCAGTTCAAGTACCAGGTGCGCGACCCCCGGCAACGGTTCGTGGGGGCCGACCGGTGAGGGCCATCCGGTTCGTCGGCGCCGGCTTCGACCCTGGTCAGGGCGGCGGGCTCGCGCTGACCGCGGCCGGCGGCCTGGCCATGACCGACGGCGACGAGACGGTACGCCAGGCGCTGTTCCTGCTGCTGTCCACCACGCCCGGCGAGCGGCTGATGCGACCCGGGTACGGCTCACGCCTGCACCGGCTGGTCTTCGCCCCGAACGACGACACCACCGCCGGCCTGGCCATCCACTACGTCCGCGCGGCCATCGCCCGGTGGGAGCCCCGGATCGACGTGCTCGACGTGGACGCCGGGCCGGACCCGGACGACCCGTGGCGCCTGGTGATCCGGCTGGACTACCGGATCCGGGCCAGCCTCACCCCAGGTCAGCTGGTCTTCTCGGTCGACCTGCTGCCCGCCGACGAGGATCCGCCCAGCGGGCCGACCACCGACCCCGGCGCTGAGACAGAGGAGGGGCGATGACCCTGCCCGTGCCGCACCTGGACGACCGGACCTTCCTCGACCTGGTCACCGAGGCCCGGGAGCGGATCCGGCAGTCCTGCCCGGGCTGGACCGACCTGTCCGCGCACGACCCGGGCATCGCGCTGCTGGAGGCGTTCGCGCACCTCACCGAGGTGATGATCTACCGGCTGAACCAGCTGCCGGAGAAGGCGTACGTCTCCTTCCTGAATCTGCTCGGGGTGACCCGGCACGCCCCGTCGGCGGCCTGGGCGGACGTGCGGTTCACCCGGACCGGCGCCGACGACACGCCGCTGCGGATCCCGGCCGGCACCCGGGTGGCCGCGGCCCGGGGAGCCGACCCGCGACCGGTCGTCTTCGTCACCTGCGAACCGGCGCTGCTGGCCGCCGGGCAGCGCGAGGCGACCGTACGGATGCACCACTGCGAGCCGGTCGAGGCGGAACTGCTGGGCATGGGCACCGGAACGCCGGGCCAGGTGCTGCGCGCCGAACGGGCACCACTGGCGCGTACCGCCGAACCGCTCGACCTGCTGCTGGGCGTCGAGGTGCCGGCCGGATCGGTGGAGCTGGGTGCGGCGGCCCGGGAACACGAGGGACGCACCTTCGAGATCTGGCGGGCGGTGGACAGCTTCGCCGGCCTCGGCCCGCAGGACAAGGCGTACCTGGTGG
>NZ_JBFBAO010000162.1:0-14317 GCF_040682255.1 Micromonospora sp. NPDC051296
ACCCCGGCGTTGTACGAGTTGACGTAGTTCGCGTTGAACCTCGGGTCCTTGTAGCTCGTACCCTCGGTGGCCTTGATGTAGGCGAACTGGATGCCCGGCCGTGGGCGACGTACTCCAGCTCCTCCTCGTCGCCCTCGGCGTACCACTCGCGCAGCGACGGAGTCACGGCGTGCGCCTGCGCCGCGGCAAGGCCGTGCTCGGGCAGCCTGGCCAGCATCGGCACGGTCGCCGGCACGTACACCCGGACAAGCTCGTCGGTCACCGTTGGTCTCCCCCGCTCCGCTCCGCCGGCCGGCGACGCCGCCGGCCGGACGCACGCCCACGCCGTACGCCGTGACCGTCATACACCCCGCACCCACCCCGGTGGAAGTTCCGACCGAGGTCGGGTGTGTCCGAGGCTCGGGTCGGCCGCGCCCCGCCGGCCCGGGTAGGTTACGCCGAAAGCAGCCGGCGATGGCAAACTGAGGCAAACGACACCAACCCGGGGAGTTTTCGTGGAGCCGAGGTTCCTGCTCCTGTCCGACGTGGCCACCGAGCTGAACGTGTCGGACTCGCAGGTCTACCACATGGTCCGCAGCGGCGAACTACCCGCGATCAAGATCGGCGGGCGGGGCCAGTGGCGCGTGGAGCGCGCCCGGCTGGAGGAATACATCCAACGCAAGTACGCGGAGACCGCCGAGTGGGTACGCGGCAACCCGCTGGCCGAGCGCGACCCCGAGTAGCCGCAGAACCACGCCGGGCCATTGACCGCGGGCTTCATCTTGGCCGAGAATGAAGCCGATCGGAGGCAAACGAAGGCAAACGTAAGAATCCACGGCTGGCACAAGGAGCAGGGGGCAGCGCAATGACCGACCCACGGCGACCCGGGCCGGCCCGTCCACCCGTGCGGCTGCGCCCGGCGCCCGCGTTCGACCCTCCCTTCATGGACGAGGACACCAGCGGCTGGCCCGGCCCGGCGCACGGCCAGCTCGCCCTCGATCTCTTCGCGGCCGCCCAACGATGGCCCACCCGCCGCGAGCCCGACCGGCCGCCCACCCGGCGTACCGTCGCCCCCGGTCCAGGGGCCGGCCTGGCGGGCACGCCGGCGTCGGGCGAACCCGGGGCGCGCACCCGCCCGACGCCGTCCGGGCCGGGCCACGAGCCGGCCCGGCACCTGCCGCCCGGAGCCCTGGCGACGGCCACCCCGGCAGCCACCCGGGTGGCCCACCGCTTCGTCGCCAGTTGCCTGGAGGTCTTCAACGGTTTCCGGCCGCCGGTGCAGCTCCGGCGCCAACTCGACCCGGCCCGATCCGCACAGTTACTGCCCGAGCTGGCCCGAGCCACCGCTCGCGGCGCCCCGGCACGACGCCGCTCGACTCGGCCAGGCCTCCGGCTGCGCCGGCTTCGGGTCTGCGAGCCGCGCCCCGCCGCCATCGAGGCCGCCGCCGTGCTCACCGGCCCCGCCGGCAGCACCTGGGCGATGGCGCTGCGCCTGGAACACCGGCGCGGCACCTGGCTCTGCACCGATCTCCGCGTCCTCTGACCGCCCCGCGCGACCGCCCCCAGGTCTGCCGCCTGAGGCTCGCGACAATCGACCTGGGGGCCAGACGCGGCGGAGCCGTGGTCACTGGGACCACGGCTCCGTCAAACCGTCACGGTGGGGACTCAACCAGCCCCGACCGGTCAGCTTCCGCCTCTACCAGCCAGCAAACCAGGTTGGCTGCCGGCCTGACCAGTTAGCTGGCCGAGGTGCCGCCCGGGGCGCCGTGGCAGCGCTTGTACTTGCGACCCGAACCGCAGGGGCACGGCGCGTTGCGGGACGGGCCGTTGCTCGCGCTCGCCTGCCCCGACGCCGCCGCCTGGCGGGCGGTGGTCGACGCGACCCCCGGGCCACGCAGGCCGCCGGCCGGGCGCTGAGGCGCCGTCGGGGCCGTCCGCCCCGGTGCCGCCGGCGTCGTCGGCTCCGGGCTCCCGATGCCGAGCGCCGGGGCCCGCTGGTCGTCGCGCTGTACGGCGACCGCACCGGCGCCCGCCTCACCGTCGATGGTCGGCGCGGAGTACTGCAACCCCTGCTGCTGCGGCGCACGGCCCAGGCCCTTAGCCCGGATCTCCACCGGCCGGTCCAGCAGCTGGACCTCCTCGGCCTCCGGCTCCGGCTCGTTGACCTGCACGTCGAGGTTGTAGAGGAAGCCGACCGTCTCCTCCTTGATGCCTTCCATCATGGTGGTGAACATGGCGAAGCCCTCGCGCTGGTACTCCACCACCGGGTCGCGCTGGGCGTACGCCCGCAGGCTGATGCCCTCCTGGAGGTAGTCCATCTCGTAGAGGTGCTCACGCCACTTGCGGTCGATGACCTGGAGCAGCACCATCCGCTCCAGCTGCCGGGTGCCCTCGGTGCCGAGCTGCTCCTCACGCCGGTCGTACGCGGCGTTCGCGTCCTCCCTGAGCTGGGCGACCAGGAAGTCGGCGTCGATGCTGGCGCGCGAACCGCCGGCCTCCTCCTCCAGGTCCTCGACGGTGACGCCCACCGGGTAGAGCTGCTTGAGGTTGGACCACAGCTGGTCGAGATCCCAGTCCTCGGCGTAGCCCTCCGTGGTGGCCCCCCGCACGTACGCCTCGACCACGTCGTCGATCATGTTGCGGACCTGGTCGGAGAGGTCCTCGCCGTTGAGTACGCGCAGCCGCTCGGCGTAGATCACCTGGCGCTGCTTGTTCATGACCTCGTCGTACTTGAGGACGTTCTTGCGGATCTCGGCGTTCTGCCCCTCGATCTGGGCCTGCGCGCTCTTGATCTGGCGGGTGACCATCTTCGACTCGATGGGCACGTCCTCCGGGATGTTGAAGCGCTCCATCACCGCCTCGACCGCGCCGGAACGGAACCGCTTCATCAGCTCGTCCTGCAGCGACAGGTAGAACCGCGACTCGCCCGGGTCACCCTGCCGGCCGGAGCGGCCGCGCAGCTGGTTGTCGATCCGCCGGGACTCGTGTCGCTCGGTGCCCAGCACGTACAGCCCGCCGGCGGCGGCCACCTCATCGGCCTCGACGTCGCAGGCCTGCTTCCAATTCGGCAGGACCTCCTCCAACGCCTTCTCGTACTCCTCGGCGTTCTCCACCGGGTCGAGGCCGCGCTGGCGCAACTCGCTCGCGGCGAGGAACTCGGCGTTGCCGCCGAGCAGGATGTCGGTGCCTCGGCCGGCCATGTTGGTGGCCACCGTGACCGCGCCCTTACGGCCGGCCTGGGCGACGATCTCCGCCTCGCGGGCGTGGAACTTCGCGTTCAGCACCGCGTGCGGGATGCCGCGGCGGCGCAGCAACTGGGACAGGATCTCGGAGTTCTCGACCGAGACGGTGCCGACCAGCACCGGCTGCCCGGCCTGGTGCCGCTCGGCGATGTCCTCGATCACCGCGTTGAACTTGGCCTTCTCGGTCTTGTAGATGACGTCGGCCCGGTCCTGCCGGACCATCGGCCGGTGGGTCGGGATGGTCACCACGCCGACCTTGTAGACCTTGTTGAACTCGCCCGCCTCGGTCTGGGCGGTACCGGTCATGCCGGAGAGCTTGTCGTAGAGGCGGAAGTAGTTCTGCAGGGTGATGGTGGCCAGCGTCTGGTTCTCCTGCTTGATCTCCACCCCCTCCTTGGCCTCGATCGCCTGGTGCATGCCCTCGTTGTAGCGACGACCGTGCAGGATGCGGCCGGTGAACTCGTCGACGATCAGGACCTCGCCGTCGCTGACGATGTAGTCCTTGTCGCGCTTGTACAGCTCCTTGGCCTTGATGGCGTTGTTCAGGTAGCCGACCAGCGGAGTGTTCACCGACTCGTAGAGGTTGTCGATGCCGAGCCGGTCCTCGACCTTGGCCACGCCACGCTCGGTGACCGCGATGGTGCGCTTGGAGTAGTCGACCTCGTAGTCGCCCTCGCCGTCCTTGCCCGACTGCAGGCGGGCCACCACCGCGGCGAACTCGCCGTACCAGCGCGCGGAGTGCTCGGCCGGGCCGGAGATGATCAGCGGAGTACGGGCCTCGTCGATCAGGATGGAGTCGACCTCGTCGACGACGGCGAAGTTGTGGCCGCGCTGGACCAGCTCGTCCTTCGACCAGGCCATGTTGTCGCGCAGGTAGTCGAAGCCGAACTCGTTGTTCGTGCCGTAGGTGATGTCGCACTCGTACGCCGCGCGGTGCTCGGTAGCCGGTCGGTTGGGCAGCACCACGCCGACGGTCAGCCCGAGGAACTGGTGCACCCGGCCCATCCAGGCGGCGTCACGCTGGGCCAGGTAGTCGTTGACCGTGACCACGTGCACGCCCTTGCCGGACAGCGCGTTGAGGTAGACCGGCATGACCGAGGTCAAGGTCTTGCCCTCACCGGTCTTCATCTCGGCGATGTTGCCGAAGTGCAGCGCCGCTCCACCCATCACCTGGACGTCGTACGGCCGCTGGCCGAGCACCCGCGCCGCTGCCTCCCGGCAGACCGCGAACGCCTCGGGCAACAGGTCGTCCAGGGTCTCGCCCTCGGCGAGCCGTTCCCTGAACTGCGCGGTCATGCCGCTCAGCTCTTCGTCGGTGAGGTTGACGTAGTCGTCCTCGATCGAGTTGACGGCGGCGGCAATCGCCTTGAGCCGGCGCACCATGCGCCCCTCGCCCGCGCGGAGGACCTTTTCCAGAATCGACACGGATCAACGCTCCCCTAGACAGTCTCGAACCATCGTAGGCGTTCCACCGGGCCGATGGTCACTGGTGGCGGTGGTCAGCAACCGCGAAACCGACATAACACGCCTCAGGCCCACCCGCGCCCCGCTTTTCCGGTTACGCCGTGGGCGAACGATCCGGCACGATGGGTCGAATGGAGCCCGTGGAGATCACCGAGGACGGCCTGGTGCTGCGCCCGTGGCGAGACGGCGACGCAGACCCGGTGTACCGCGCCTGCCAGGATCCGGACATCCAGCACTGGACCACCGTGCCGAGCCCGTACCTGCCCGAACACGCGCAGAGGTTCGTTGCCGACCGGGCGCGGCAGTGGGAGCTTGACACCGGCGCGCCCTTCGCGGTCTGTGACGCCGCCACCGGCGAATTGCTCGGCGCCTGTGGTCTGAACACCATCGACCGCAACCACGAGCTCAGCGAGATCGGGTACTGGACCGCGCCGTGGGCACGCGGGCAGGGGGTCGCCGTGCGCGCCGTCCGGGCCGTGGCCCGGTGGTCCTTCCAGGAACTGAAGCTGCGGCGGCTGATCTGGGGAGCCCTGGCCGGGAACCACGCCTCCCGGTTGGTCGCCCGCCGAGCCGGCTTCCGGATCGAGGGACGGCTCCGCGCCGCGGACCCGGAGTACGGCACCTACGAGTGGTTCGGCTCGCTGCTGCCCGGCGAGGTGCCGGCCGCCGGCGAGGTCGGGCCGGCCGGCCCGGGCACGATAGAGGCCCGTCGGGCGGCCCTCTTCGGCCGGCCACAGCCCATCCTCTTCGCCACCGCCGGGCAACATGAGCTGCGCCTGCGCCCGCTGGAGGAACGCGACCTCGACGCGGTGGTGACGACCTGCCAGGATCCGGACACCCTGCGCTGGACCACCGTCCCGGAGAGCTACGACCGGGCCCAGGCCGAATCGTTCCTGACTCTCTGCCGGGACGGCTGGGCCGGTGGCACCGCCATCAGCTTCGTGATCGCCGACCCGTGGGACCGCTACGCCGGCTCGATCGACCTGCGGCTCTCGGCCACCGACCCGCTGCTGGCCGACGTCGGCTTCATGACCGCGCCGCACGCCCGCGGCCGGGGCTACCAGCCGGCGGCGCTGACCGCGGTGACCGCCTGGGGCTTCGCCACGCTCGGGCTGGCCCGGGTCGAGTGGCGGGCCAACGTCGGCAACGCCGCCTCCCGCCGGGTCGCCGAGAAGGCCGGCTTCACCGTCGAGGGCACCGCCCGGGGCGGGCTCGACCACCGGGGCACCCGGGTCGACGCCTGGGTCGGCGCGCTGCTCGCCGAGGATCTGGCATGACCCCGCCGACGATCGAGGCGTACGGGATACGGCTGCGTCCGTTCCGCCTCGACGACGTCGCCGACATCGCCGCCGGTTGCGCCGATCCGTTGGTTCAGCGCTACCTCGACGCCCTGCCCAGCCCGTACACCGAGGCCGACGCCCGGTACTGGGTCACCGAAGGCGCGCCGGCGGCGTTCACCGCCGGTGGCGCCGCGTACGCCATCGCCGACCCGGCCACCGACCGGCTGCTCGGCACGGTCGGGCTGAGCCACCCGGTGCCGCAGCGGAGCCAGGCCGAGATCGGCTACTGGGTCGCGCCGTGGGCGCGCGGCCGGGGGGTGGCCACCGCGGCCACCCGGGCGCTGGCCGCCCACGCCTTCGCCGCCGGCACCGCCCGGCTGGAACTGCTCGCCGACGTCGAGAACGCGGCCAGCCAGCGGGTCGCGCTGGCCGCCGGGTTCCGGCCCGAGGGGGTACGCCGGTCGGGCGGACCGGTGCGGGGTGGCGGCCGGCGGGACCTGACGGTGTGGGTACGCCTCGCCGACGACCCACCTGGGCCGTCCCCGCGCCCGCTGCCGGATCTGCCCGCCGGCCGGCTCACCGACGGCGTGGTCGCGCTGCGCCGCCTCGGCCCGGAGGACAACGACGAGATGTACCGCCTGCACACCGGTCCGGAGGTGGTGGCCAGCCGGGTACCGCCGGAGCCGCCCACCCGGGACGAGATCGACCGGCGCGCCCGCGGCGCGGAGAGCCAGTGGCTGGTCGGCACGGTCGCGAGCATGACCATCCTCGACGCGACGTCGGGGGCCGTCGCCGGTGGCTGCGCGCTGGTCCACGACCAGCCCGGCAGTGGCCAGGCGATGCTCGGCTACAGCCTGCTCCCGCAGTGGCGTGGGCGCGGCTACGCCACCCGCACCGTACGGCTGCTCGCCCGGTGGGGTTTCGACCACGTCGGTCTGGTCCGGCTGTGGGCGGGCACCCTGCCGGAGAACGTGGGCTCCCAGCGGGTGCTGGAGAAGGCCGGCTTCCGGCGCGAGGGGCTGCTCCGCGGGCGGCTGCCCGGCGCGGCCGGCAGCCGGAACGACTCGACGGTCTTCGGCCTGCTGCCCACCGACCTGGCGGACTGACCGGCACCCAGTGGGGCGCGGGGCGACGGTGTCGCTCTGCAAAGGGCCCGGCACGGCGGCTCGGGTCGGGGCGACCCCGACCCGAGCCGGCGTCACCGGTCAGAGGGCCAGCGAGATGATGCCGTAGTCGTAGGCGTGCCGCCGGTAGACCACGCTCGGACGGCCGGATTCCTTGTCCTGGAACAGGTAGAAGTCGTGGCCGACGAGTTCCATCTGGAACAGGGCGTCGTCGACGGTCATCGGCTCGGCGGGGTGGACCTTCTCCCGGGCGATGTGCCAGGGCTGGTCGTCGTCGTACTCTTCCTCGGGCCGCTCGGCGACCGCGGTGGCGGTGCCGGCGTCTGCCAGCGCGGGCAGGTCGGTCACCGGCAGGCCGGCGGTGGCGGCGGCGACCGACAGCGGCGCGTGCCGACCACGGTGGACCCGGCGCCGGTCGGCGGCGCGGCGCAGCCGGGCGTCGAGTTTGGCGATCGCCGCGTCCAGCGCGCTGTAGAAGTCGTTGGTGCAGGCCTCCGCCCGGATTACCGGGCCACGGGAGACGCAGGTTATCTCGATCCGCTGGCAATGGTCGGCCTGGCGCGGATTGCGCTCGTGAAACAGCTCGACATCGACACGGATTAGCTTGTGGTCGTAGCGTTCGATCTTCGCGAGCTTCTCTGCTACGTGCACCCGGTAATGGTCCGGCACTTCGACGTTACGGCCCTTGACCACGATGTCCACGTGACCTCCCTCTTTCGGACGGTCGTTGATCCGAGAACTCCGGTCGCGCCGCCCCGGGGATGGCCCCACTCGGCGTCGACCGGTCAATACGGCTACGCCTCCTTTCACCGCCAGGGGTGGGTGGGATGGCCTTCCTACCCCCGACAGCCAAACGCTAACTCCTGTTTGCCCGGCCGTCACCCCCAGTCGCCAAGACCGGCTGTGAATTTCCACAGCTCATACACGAAGGGGTGAAACGGAAACACAATCGGTCACCGCTGGTGCCTTTTCTCCGTCGCGGCCAGCACCGCCGCCACCGATGGCGACAGCCCGTGCACGGTCAGCACGCGACTCACCGCGGCGAGGGTGACCCCGGTGGTGACGATGTCGTCCAGCAGCACCACGCTCGACCCCGGTGGCACCGGGCCGGCACCCGGCCGGGCCCGGAACGCCGCCGTGGCCGCCGCCGCCCGCGCGGCGCTGTCCAGCGTGACCGAGTCCGGCCGGGGCACCGCGCGCACCGGACGCCGTACCCGCACCGGCCAACCCGCCGTGCGCAGCCGCCGCGCACAGTGCCGGGTCAGCCGACCGAGGTGGTCGCCGTAGCGGGACCGGGCCGCCTGCGGGGTGTCCGGCACCGGCACCAGCACCACCGGGCGCACCGGGCCGACCGCCGCCGCCACGACCTCGGCGAGCAGGGCACCCAGCGGCCGGGCCAGGGCGTGCCGGCCGTGCTCCTTGTACGCCAGCAGCGTCTCCCGCAGCGGCCCGCCGTACGCACCGAGGGCGTGACAGGGCGGCAGCCCCGGCGGGGCCGGTGTCGGCCGCGCCGGCCCGGGGCGCAACGCCCGCAGCGCGGTCACGCAGTCCGGGCAGACCCCGTGCCGTAGCCCCGACCGGCGGTCCCGGCAGCCGGCGCACTCCGCGGGCAGCACCAGGTCGGTCAGGTCCGCCCACAGCCCGCCCAGCACGGCGACTCAGTAGAGGAAGAACGGCGCAGTCGGGCTGCCCGCACGCACCCCTGCCGGCGGCGGGGTGACGTCCTGGACCTGCTCACGTCGGATCTGCTCGGACGGGTTGCGGTAGGCGACGCCGTTGGCCTCGTACATGAACGAACCGGCCAGCGGGGTGCTGGGATACGGGGTGCTGGGATACGCGGCCAGGTGGGTGACGTCGGTGCCCACGTCTTCCCGCAGCCGGGTTTCCAGCGCGCCGTCGAGGCTGACGTCGTAGATCGCCGGACGGCCGGCCGAGCCGGCCACCACCAGCCGGTTCTCCCCGGACCAGTCCACCGCAGTCGGGTTGACCAGGGAGGTGACCAGACGCCGGGCCGGACCGACCGTGGGCAGCCCACCCTCCCAACTGATCGTGGCGACATGCAGCGCGCCACCGACGATCAGGGCGATCCGGTGCCCGTCCAAGGCCGCCGCCACCGCGCTGACCTGGTCGGCCAGTCCGAGCTGCACCGGCCGCATCACCGCCTGGTCGTCGAAGCGGTACAGCTTGCCGTCGGCGACCACCAGCCCGTACGACCGGCCGTCGTCGCCGCGGAGCCAGACCGGCCGGCCGATCTTGGCGTGGTCGGACTCGGCCGTCGAGAAGACCTCCACCGCATTCTGACCACGGCCGACGGCCAGCCGCTGCCGTCCGTTCGCCCCGGCCACCACCAGGGCGGCCAGGACATCCTTGTCCTTGCCGACGCGGCGCAGCCCCGCGGAGACCACGTTGCGGTTCGCCTCGGCGGCCACCGGCACCGCCCCGGCGGATTCGTTGGCCAACGCGAGCGGGTGGATCGCCCCCTCGTAGACACAGAACCGCCAGGCGCTGTCGTCGAGCTCGTACAGCGGGTACGCCGCCCGTTGCTCGCTCAGGTCGATCGTTTTGCGCGACTGGTTGAGGATCTTGATCTCCAGGGTGCGGACGAGTTCGGGCAGCGACCAGGCCAGCTGGATCCCGAGTTGGCTCAGCCGTTCGTCGTCGACGCCGGGCATGTCGAGGTTGACCTCCCACCGGCCGTCCGCACCGGTGGCATTGTTGATCATTTCGGTGCGATCAGGCAGGCCGGAGACACCGACCCGCAGCCACTCGGAGGGGCCCGCGGTCAGCCACCGGACCACCTCGCTCACCCGGCGCTCGGCCGGCACGGCCGAGGGGAGATACCGCTGGTCCGACACCAGCCGGGAGCGGTCGGAGCTCCAGAAGTAGATCGACTCCGCCTGGTAGTACAGGCGCAGCGCCTCGTCGCTGAGCAGCAGCACGTTCGGCGGGTCGCTGACGAAGTAGCCGCCGTCGTCCTGGCCCGCCGGGCCAGCTCTGACCAGCCGGAACTCGTACGTCGACTCGGTGGCCAGCGGGGGCACCAGCATGCCGTTGGCCCGCAACAGGCCGACCTGCTGCACGGAGATGGTGACCTTCATGCTGTCGACGTCCGGCTTGATCACCGGGTCGTCGGTGAGCCGTACCACCGACAGCGCCACCTCGCTGCCCTGCTTCTCCTGCAACCTGGCCTTGTCGGCGGTCGCGATGAACCGCTTGACCCGCTCGTACGCCCGATCCGGTTCGCCTGCCGCCGCGGCCAGGAAGTTCCGCACGAAGACCTCGGCATCGCTGCCGCTGGCCTCCCGCGTCGGCGGGTCGAGCCCCCGTCCCAACGACCAGTTCGTCTCGGCGGCCGGCCCGCGCTGCTCGATCTGCACCTCGGTGCGGTCGGGAATGCCGCAGCCGACCGCCGTCATGATCAGCGCTCCGCCCAGCACGCCACCCAACAACCGTCGCCTCACGAACCCACCTCCGCGCGCTGCTCGGGGACGGGCGCAGGGTCAACCGCCAGCGCCCCGCCCGGGCCCGGCCCGATGGCCAGCAGGCCGCTGCTGGCCGGCGCCCCACCGAACGGCAGCGTGGCGTCCGCCGGCACCAGGCGCAGCGGCGAGGTGGTCAGCCGGTCACCGGCCCGCGCCGGCACGGTGAGCCGGAACTGGGCCCCCTGCCCCGGCGCGCCCCACGCCTCCAGCCAGCCGCCGTGCAGCCGGGCGTCCTCCAGGCTGATCGACAGCCCCAGCCCGGTGCCGCCGGTCTGCCGAGCCCGGGACGGGTCCGCCCGCCAGAACCGGTTGAACACCAGCTTTTCCTCGCCCGGCTTGAGCCCGACGCCGTGGTCGCGGACGGTGAGCGCGACGGCGGTCTCGTCCATCCCCAGGGTGATCCGCACCGGCCGGCCCTCGCCGTGCTCGACGGCGTTGCCGACCAGATTGCGCAGCACCCGTTCGACCCGGCGCGGGTCGATCTCGGCAATCACCGGGGCCGCCGGGACGTCCAGCTCGATGGCCACCCCGACGCGCTCGGCCAGCCCGGACAGCCGATCCACCACCCGGTGCACCACCGGCACCAGGTCGGTCGGCTCGGCGTCGAGCACCGCGAAACCCGCGTCGAACCGGCTGATCTCCAGCAGGTCGGTCAGCAGTTCCTCGAACCGGTCCAGCTCGGCCTGGAGCAGCTCGGCACTGCGGGCCACCGCCGGATCGAACTCGTCCCGCTCGGCGAAGATCAGGTCGGCGGCCATCCGGACCGTGGTCAACGGGGTCCGCAGCTCGTGCGAGACGTCCGAGGTGAACCGGCGCTGCAACCGGGACATCTCCTCCAGACGCAGGATCTGCCGTTGCAGGTTGGTGGCCATCTGGTTGAACGACGCGGCGAGCAGGGCCAGATCGTCCTCGCCGTTGACCGCCATCCGCTGGTCGAGCAGCCCGGCGGAGAGCCGCTGAGCGGTGCGGGCGGCCACCCGCACCGGGGTCACCACCAGCCGGGTCACCAGCGCGGCCAGCAGGCCGAGCAGCAGCACCAGGGCGGCCCCGGTGCCCACCACGGTGGCGCGCGCCTGACCGGCCGTCTGGTCCTGCAGAGTCAGCGGTACGAAGTAGTACAGCTCCACCTGACCGAACCGGGTCGGCACCGGAGAGCCGTAGACCAGGTACTTCGTCGTCGGCCCGTCAGCGGTGACGCGGCCGGTCCGGATCTGGTTGGCCACATGGCCGCCAGCCACCGCGGCCCGCAGTTCGGGGCTGATCAGCGACCGGATGTCCACCGCGGGCGAGGTGCGCGGCTGGATCGCGTCCTCGTTCTCCGCGGTGATCGCCACCACCACCCCGCTGGTCTGCTGCGGGTCACCGCCGGCCAGGTAGTTGACCGTCCCGTCGATGGTCTCCTGGAGCTGGGCCTCCTGGGCCTGGCTGTAGAGGCTGAACTGCTTCGCCGCGTACTCCGCGCCGCTGGTCAGCCGCAGCTGCACGTCGGTCTTGGCGTTGTCCAGCAGGATGCTGGTGATCTTGTCGGCGATCAGGTACGCGAACCCGCCGACCAGCAGGCTGGACGCCACCAGCGTGATGGTCACTACACGCACCTGCAACGAGCGCCGCCAGGTCTGGTGCAGCCCGGCGAGCAACCGGGCGACCCGACCGCTCAGCCCACGCCACAGCTCCCACCCGGCACCACGCCGGCGGGACGTCGTGTCAAGATCCGGAATCGGGGAGGTGGTCACAGTGTGACCAGGCTATCCGGTACCCGCCTTGTAGCCCACGCCCCGCACGGTGAGGATGATTTCCGGCCGCTCCGGATCCGGCTCGATCTTGGCGCGCAGCCGCTGCACGTGCACGTTGACCAACCGGGTGTCCGCCGCGTGTCGGTATCCCCAGACCTGCTCCAGCAGCACCTCCCGGGTGAAGACCTGACGCGGCTTGCGAGCGAGCGCGACCAGCAGGTCGAACTCCAGCGGCGTGAGCTTCACCTCCTCACCGTTGCGGCTGACCGTGTGCGCCGGCACGTCGATGGCGATCTGGTTGCCGGGCGGGCCGATGGTGAGCAGCTCCGGCGCCGCGTCCTCGCCGCGCCGCAGCCGCGCCCGCATCCGGGCCACCAGCTCCTTGGGCTTGAACGGCTTGACCACGTAGTCGTCCGCCCCCGACTCCAGACCGAGCACGACGTCGACCGTGTCGCTCTTGGCGGTCAGCATGACGATCGGCACTCCCGACTCGGCGCGGATCGCCCGCGCCACGTCGATGCCGCTCATTCCGGGCAGCATGAGGTCGAGCAGGACGATGTCGGGCCGGTTGTCGCGGAACGCGGCCAGGGCCCGTTCCCCGTCCGCCACGAAGGAGGGCATGAAGCCTTCGCTGCGCAGGACGATGCCGAGCATCTCGGCGAGCGCGGGGTCGTCGTCGACCACCAGTACCCGGGCTCTCATGGGGTTAATGTTTCCATCCCGTTCAGGTCAAGTGGGTTCGGCGTCACCCGGCACGCTACTGCCCACATGCGCCCTGTGCCCAGCACCGGCCGGTTGCACTGCCTGCGCGAGCCGCCCCACCGGGCGGGGCTCCACCCGGGCGCACCGCGCGTGGCACCATGATCCCTGGCTACGCCGTCGCGCGCCACCGCCCCCGGCTCCAGGAGTACGCGTGCCCGAAACAGGCCCGACCGCCGTACTCCCCGGCCGCCCGCTCACCGTCGGCGAACTGCTCGACTCCGCCGTACTGCTGCTGCGCGGGCACGCGACCGCCCTGCTCCCGCTCGCTGCCGCGCTGGCCGTCGGCGAGCAGCTTCTCCTGCTGCCGCTGCGCACCGCCGTCGGGGTCAGCCCGCCGCTGTGGTGGGTACCCGACCTCGGCGGCCTCGCCCCCTTCTGGTTCCTGCTCGGCGTCGGCGCGGCGACCGAGGCGATGATCATCATGCTGCTCGGCAACCCGGCCACCCGCGCCGCCGGCAACGCGCTGCTCGGCCACCGGGCCACCGCCCGGCACCTGCTGCGACCCACCGGCGCCCGCTGGGGCGCCACCGCCCTGCTCTGCCCGCTGGTCGGCACCGCGATGCTGCTCGCAGCCCTGCTCGGCCCGGCCTGGTTCGTCGGCTTCGCCCTGCTCGGCGCGGTGACCCCGGCGCTGGTGCTCGACCGGGTCGGGCCGCTGCGCGCGGTGGCCCGCTCCGCCACGCTCGCGCTGCGGGTCGACGGTCGCGGCGCCGCCCTGCGGGTGCTGGGCTACCTCGTCTGGTGGATCATCCGGGTCGGCCTCGGCTGGGGCCTGTTCACCGGGCTGTCCACGCTCGGCCTGATCACGGCGGGCTGGGCCGTCGCGGTGGCCGTGCTGGTCTGGGCGGGCGTGAACGCGGTCGCCTACGCCGCGTTGGCCTGCCTCGACGCGGTCGTCCACCTGGAGACCCGGATCCGCACCGAGGGGCTGGACATCCACCTCTCCCGCGCGCCGGCCGGCGTACCGCAGGCGGCCCTGCTGGCGGTGCGCGGATGAGCTTCAGCCGGTGGTGGACCGAGACCACGGCGGCCCTCGGCGACCAGCTACCCCTGCCACTGGCCACGCTGCTGCTGGTGCTGGGCACGGCGCTGGCCGCGACGGCCTGGTACACCCACCCCGAATGGGTGCCCCGCCGGCTGCCCCGGCTGCGTCGGCGACGCCCCAGGCGGCCGGCCCGGCCGGCGGCCGCCAGCACCGCACCCGCGCCCGCCACCGACCTGCCGCAGCCGGTCGCACCGCCGGCCAGCATC
>NZ_JBFBAO010000163.1:0-10354 GCF_040682255.1 Micromonospora sp. NPDC051296
ACGCGGTCACGTCGTCGACCTCCCAGCCGCGCTCGGTGAGCCCGGCGGCGAGCGTCTCGGTGGCGATGTCAGCGCGCGGCAGCAGCACCCGGCCGACCGGGTCGAGCACCTCGTCGTGCGGCGAGAACTCGGCCAGCAGGCCCTCGGACGACTGGTCCCCGGCGGGGATCAGCTCCGGCTGGATGCCGAAGGCACGGACCGCGTCGGCGGTGGCCTCACCGATACAGGCGATCTTGACGCCGCCGAAGTGCCGGGCGTCCAGGCCGTGCTCGGCGAACTTCTCCCAGACCGCCCGTACCGCGTTGACCGAAGTGAAGATCACCCAGGCGTACCGGCCGTCGACCAGGCCCTTGACCGCGCGCTCCATCTGGGCCGGGGTACGCGGCGGCTCCACCGCGATGGTCGGCACCTCGCACGGGATCGCCCCGTACGCGCGCAGCCGGGCACTCATCGCACCGGCCTGCTCCTTGGTCCGGGGGACCAGGACCTTCCAGCCGTACAGCGGGCGGTTCTCCCACCAGCTGAGCTTGTCCCGCTGGCCCACGCCGTCGCCGACGGTCAGCACGACCCGGCCGGTGAAGCCGAGCGCCGCCGCGACGAAGGAGTCCACGCTCGACGTGGTGGTGTACTGCGTCTCCCCGGTGCCGTCCCCGGTCACGCCGACGCCGGTGGCGCCGTCCACCCCGGCGGCCAGCAGCCCGTCCCGGATCGCGGCGAGGTCACCGGCGTCCACCGCGAGCGCCAGCGAGCCGCGCTGCACGGCCGCGGCCAGCGCGTCGAAGTCCAGGGTGCTGACGTCCTCGACGTCGGCGGCGGTGCGTACGCCCGGCAGCGGCACGCCCGCGTAGGTGGCCACCCCCTCGGCCTGGCCGACCCCGGGCACCACCTCGAAGTGCGCGGCGGTACGTGCCACCGCCTGCACCTCCTTGACCACGGAGTCGTGGCCGAACGGGTCGCCGGCCACCAGGTGCACCGCGTTCTGCCCGGAACGGGCGGCTGAGATCAACACCTTCGCCACATCGCCCGGCGCGCCTTCCGCCGGGGTGAACTGGGCATCCTCCCTGGCCTCGGCCCGGACGGCGTCGAGCAGCGACTCGGGGACTCCCCGGTCGTACACCACCTGGTCGGCGTCGACCAGGGCGTCGTGCGCCCGGCGGGTCAGCAGGCCCGGGTCGCCGGGGCCGGCCCCGACGAACGCGATGCGGCCTACGGGCTTACGGGTGCGGGTCATTCTGTGCTCCCAAATTGCTGGGTCCCCGGGCCGTCGTGTCCTTGCGGGCCGAGGATCGAGTCGGCGCCGAGGTCGAGGAGTTCGGCGGCGAGTGCCTTACCGATCTCCGCCGCGTCGGCGGGCGTTCCGGTGCGGGACAGCCGGATATCACGGGTGCCGTCCGGGCTGATCACCGCCCCGCGCAGGTAGATCTCCTCGCCGACGTCGCCTTCGGCGAGTTCGGCGTAGGCGGCGACCGGTGCGGAGCATCCGGCCTCCAGGGTGGCCAGCATCGCCCGCTCCGCGATGACCGCGGCGCGGGACGGTGCGTGGTCGAGCATGCCGAGCAGCTCGACCAGATCCGGGTCGTCGACCCGGCACTCCACGGCCAGCGCACCCTGGGCGGGCGCCGGCAGCATCAGCATCGGGTCGAGCGTCTCGGTGATCACGTCGGTCCGGTCGAGGCGGGCCAGCCCCGCCCGGGCCAGAACGACCGCGTCCAGGTCGGCCTCCGGGCCGAGCACCCGGCCCAGCCGGGTGTCGACGTTGCCCCGGATCGAGGTGACCGTCAACTGGAGGCCCAGCGCGTGCAGCTGGGCGATCCGGCGCAGCGCGCCGGTGCCGACGTTCGCTCCGGGAGCGAGTTCGGCCAGCGTCCGGCCGTCCCGCGCGACGAGCGCGTCGCGCGGGTCCTGCCGCGGTGGCACCGCCGCGATGTGCAGCCCCGCGGCGGTCGCGGTGGGCAGGTCCTTGTACGAGTGGACGGCGAAGTCGATGGTCCCGGCGACCAGCGCGTCGCGCAGCGCGGAGACGAACACGCCGACACCGAGCCGGTGCACCGGGGCGGTCGACTGGTCACCGGCGGTGACCACCTCGACCAGTTCGACCGGGCGCCCGGTACGGGCGGTCAGGGCGTCGGCGACCTGCCCGGACTGGGCCATCGCCAGCTTGCTGCCCCGGGTACCGAGGCGCAGCGGGGCGCTCATGCCGGCACTCCGCTTCGCTGCGTGCCAGCATGAGGCACCGAAACGCTGTGTTGCTGATTCGCTCGCTGGCGCTCGCTCATCGCTCACCTCCGGCGGGTGGGGTGATGTCGGGGACGGTGTCCACCGGGGAGGTCTGCGGGACCTGGAGGTCGAACAGCTCGCGCAGCAGGGCCGCGTACTGGTCGCCGCCGGGTTCCGCGGCGAGCTGGCGGACCCGTACGGTCGGCTGGTGCAGCAGCCGCTGGACCACCCGGTGCACGGTGCGGGCCACCTCGGCCCGCTGCTCGTCGGTGAGGTCGGGACGGCGCTGTGCGAGCCGCCGGAGCTCAGCGGTGACCACGTCGTCGGCCCGGCCGCGCAGGGCGGCGACGGTCGGCGCCACGTCGGCGCCGCGCAGCCAGGTGAGGAAGGACTCGACCTCGCCGGCCACGATCCGCTCGACGGCGGCGGCGTCCGCGGCGGCCGGCCCGTCGGCGAGCAGCGCCGCCATCCGGTCGATGTCGATCACCTCGACGCCGGGCAGCTCGGCCACGCCGGGCCCGACGTCGCGCGGTACGGCCAGGTCGAGCAGGACCAGCGGCCCTCGGCCGGGGTCGCGATCGGCCACCGCGGCGGCGACGACGTCATGGGTGAGGACCGGCTCCGTGGACGCGGTCGCGGCCACTACGATGTCCACTGTGGAGAGAGTGTCGGCCAGTTCGGCCATCGGCCGCGCGCCGGCACCGTACGACTCGGCCAGCCGGACGGCCCGGTCGGCGCTCCGGTTGGCCACGGTCAGCGGCCCGGCGCCGAGCCGGGACAGCGTCGCCACGCCCAGCGAGCCCATCGCCCCGGCCCCGACGACCAGGGCCGGGCGGCCAGCCAGATCGTTGTCGAGGTGGCCGGCGGCGAGCCCCAGCGCGGCGGTGACCACGCTCTGGCCGGCCCGGTCGATGCCGGTCTCGGAGTGGGCCCGCTTGCCGACCCGCAACGCCTGTTGCATCAACTCGTGCAGCAGCCGGCCGGCGGTGTCCGCCCCGCTGGCCCAGTGGTAGGCGTCCCGGAGTTGGCCGAGGATCTGTGCCTCGCCGATCACCATCGAGTCCAGGCCGGCGGCGACCCGGAAGACGTGGCCCACGGCGGCGGAGTCGAAGTGCACGTAGAGGTGGTTGGCCAGCGCGGTCGGCTGACAGCCCGCCTGCTCGGCGAGGACGGCGCAGATGTCACCGAGACCGCCGTGGAAGCCGGAGACCGCCGCGTAGACCTCCACCCGGTTGCAGGTGGAGACCAGCACGGCCTCGCTCACGTACGGTTGCGCGACCAGACGGTCCAGGGTGCGGCTGAGGCCGGTCGGGGACACCGCGAGCCGTTCCAGGGTGGCGACCGGTGCGGTGCGGTAGGACGCGCCGACGACGAGGAGTTTCACGTGCCGATCGCCTCCTGGCTCTCGGTGACCGCGAGACCGCCCGGCAGGGCGGTGAGGGCGGACCCACTGGCGGCGGGGAGCGCGGTCAGGGATGCCTTGCGGTGCTCGTGGAACGACAGGATCTGCAGCTCGATGGCGAGGTCGACCTTGCGCACGTCGACCCCGTCGGGAACCGAGAGTACGCACGGCGCGAAGTTCAGGATGCTGGTCACGCCGACGGCCACCAACTGGTCGGCGACCCGCTGGGCCGCCGCCGCGGGGGTGGCGATGACGCCGATCGCGATCGACTCCTCGGCCGCCACCCGGGGCAGCTCGTCGACGTGCTGCACGACCAGGCCGTTGATCTCCTCGCCGACCCGCGCGGGGTCGGCGTCGAGCAGGGCGGCGATCCGGAAGCCCCGGCCGGCGAAGCCGTCGTAGCCGGCCAGCGCGTGACCGAGGTTACCCACGCCCACCAGGGCGACCGCCCGGCGCTGGGTGAGGCCGAGCACGTACTCGATCTGCTCGATCAGCAGCGCCACGTCGTAGCCGACGCCCCGGGTGCCGTACGAGCCGAGGTGGGACAGATCCTTGCGGAGCTTGGCCGAGTTCACCCCGGCGGCATTGGCCAGCCCCTCGCTGGAAATCGTCTCGTTGCCGGTTTCGGCGAGATTGTGCAGGGCACGGAGGTACTCGGGGAGCCGGGCCACCGTCGCCTCGGGCAGGTCCGGGAGCGCCGGTACGGCACCGGCGCGGCCGGGCGTGCCTGGGTGACGGTGCTGACTCATGAGACTCCGTGCGGTGCGATCCTCGACCAACTCCACCGGTCGGCCGTTTCGGGACTCCCGCTGGCGACCGAAATTGCCGGCTGTGCTAGCAGGGCGCGTCGGAATTACAGAGTAGGCGCTTGTGAACACGTGCACAAATCGCGATCTTGTCGGCACGCCCCGCGCCCCCACCAGCCCCTCCATCCGACAAGATCGACCGGCGACCCTCGCCACGACCACCCACGCGATTATTACTCAATCCCGACTTCTCTGACTAATCACACGCGGCCTCATGCCCATTGCAAATGGTTGATCATGAAGTTATTGCCCGACACGCCGATTCGGAGCGCAACAACTTCATGATCGACAAGAGGTGGCGCGGGGTGGGCTAGGGGAGGGTGGTGGCGAGGGTCACCGCCTCGACGAGGGTGTCGGCCACCGGGTGGCCGGAGGCGTCCAGGCGGGCCCGGTCGGTGAAGCCGCCGGCGTACAGGACGGCGCGACCACCGACGGAGAGCGCCGCGTCGGCGTCGTCGATCGAGTCGCCGATCAGCACCGCCGACCGCCCGGCCACGCCGATCTCGTCAAGATGCCGCGCCAGCGACTCGGCCTTGTGGTCGCCGCCGACCTCGGCCCGCAGCCCGTCCACCCGGGTGAAACGCCCGGTCAGCCCGTACGTCCGGACCGCGGGCACCAGCTCGTCGTGGAACCACATGGACAGCAACGACTGGCTGCCCGGCCAGGCCGCCATCGCGTCCACGGCGTCGAGAGCCAGCTCACAGGTGGTCATACCGAGGCGGTACGCGTCGTGGAAGATCTTGTCCAGCCGGCCGAACGCCTCGTCGTTGACCGCCCGGCCGAGCACCTCCGCGTAGTAGTCGGCGATCGGCCGACGGAACCGCACCCGGTGCTCCTGGGCCGTGACGGTCGGCCCACCCTGGCTGGCGAATACCGCGTTGGTGCAGGCCACCACCAGGTCGAGATCGTTGAGCAGGGTGCCGTTCCAGTCCCACACCAGGTGGGGGCGAGCAGGGGTCATCGCCGCACCCTATCCGGGAACGCTACAGCTGCGGGGTGGTCAGGTCGCGCAGCAGCCGCTCCTCCTCGACCCGCCAGTAGCCGTGTTCCTTACCGTCCAGCAGCACCACCGGCAGCCGGTCGCCGTACTCGCGTTCCAGCTCGACGTCGCCGCTGACGTCCCACTCGATCCACCGGTCGCCGGTGACCGCGACCACCCGGTCGAGTGCCGCCTTGGCGTCCTCGCACAGGTGGCAGCCGGGACGGGTGATCAGGGTCAGGCGGGGCTCACGCATCGGTCTCCTCCGTCGTGCCGGCCGGTGCCGGCTGGTCGGTCTCGGGCGGTGCCGCCGGGTGCGGTGCCACCGGCCGCACCCCGTCCGGTGCGTCCGGCCGCGGCCGGAGCAGGGTCTTGCGTACCTTCCCGATCGCCGAGCGGGGCAGCACATCGACGAACTCGACGTCGGTCGGGCACTTGAACCTGGCCAGGTTACGGGCGCAGTGGGCGATCAGCTCCGCACCGGTCGTCCGCTGCCCCGACACCGCCACCACGTACGCCCGGACAGTCTCCCCGGTCCTCGGGTGCGGCAACCCGACTACCGCCGACTCCGCCACCCCCGGATGCGCCGAGAGCACCAGCTCCACCTCGTGCGGATACACGTTGAAGCCGTTGACCAGGATCAGCTCGCCGAGCCGGTCCACCAGGAAGAGGTCCCCGTCGGCGTCCGCGTACGCGATGTCCCCGGTGGCCCACCAGCCGGTCTCGTCCGCCCCGCCTGCGCCGTCCGGCCAGTACCCGGAGAACAGGTTCGCCCCGCGCACCACGATCTGGCCCGGGTCGGTGCCGGCGGCGGGGTCGGACAGGTCCAGCTCGTCCGGGTCGTCGTCGGGCACGGCGAGGCCGTCGCGCCACAGGTCGGCCCCGTCCGCCCCGACCAGCCGCAGCTCGACCCCGGGCAACGGGCGGCCGATCGAGCCGGCCTTGGGCACCCCGCCGACCAGGGTCGAGGTGAGCACCGGCGCGGTCTCGGTAAGGCCGTACCCGATGTGCACCGGTCGCCCGGTGGCCCCGGCGAAGCGCGCCGCGTCCGCCGGCTCCAAAGGTGCCGCGCCGCAGACCACCACCCGCACGGCGGCCATCGCCGCGGCGAGGGTGTCGGCGTCCGCCCGGGCCCAGGTCTGCACCATCGACGGTACGCCGACCAGCACGCTGACCCGGTGCCGGGCGATCTCGCCGAGCGCCGCGTCGGGGCCCGGATCGTCGACGAGCACTCCGGTCGCGCCATGGTGGAGTACCGCTCCGAGCCCCGCGTTCAGTCCGTACGCATGGAACAGCGGCAGCGCCAGCAGGACGGTGTCCTCCGGGCCGACCACCGGCGGATCGATGCCACCGACCTGCTCGTGGTTGGCCGCCAGGGCGCCGTGCGAGAGCATGGCGCCCTTGGGCCAGCCCTCGGTGCCGGAGGTGTAGATCAGCACCGCCAGGTCGTCGGCGCCCCGAGCGGGAAAGGTCTCGTCGCCCTCGTCGGTCGTCGGAGGGGCGGTGTGCACCGCGCTGAGCGTGGGCAGGTCGGCCGCGGCCACCAGATCGCGGATCCGCTCGGTGCAGATCAGCACGGACGCGCCCGAGTCGACCAGGACGTGTCGCAGTTCCCGGCCGGTGAGGCCGGGGTTCACCGGCACCGCGGTCAACCCGGCCCGCAGCGCGCCGAGCAGGCTGACCACGAACTCCGGCGAGTTGGGTAGTGCCATCGCGACCCGCGCCGGTCGGCCCGTCGCGTCGGCGGGTGGCGCCTCGCGGGCCAGCGCCCGGGCGACCTGGGTCACCGTCTCGTCCAGTTCGGACCAGGTGATCGCCCGGCCTTGCCAGTGCAGCGCGGGCTTGCCAGCATGGGTCACCGCCGCCCGGCGGAGGCGGTCGGCGAGGGTCGGCCCGTTGCCGTCGGCTGCGTCCTGCACGGTGGCTGAGTCTGGCACAGCACGACCCGGCCGGCCATGCCTCGCGGCCACCAGGCGGGCGTCCGGTGGCATCCGATCACGTCGGATGCCGCGCGTCCTACGACGACAACCGCGACCGGGGCGCGGGGGGCACGGCACAGTCCCATGCACGGAACTCCACCAGGGTCACCGAGGGTGCGGGACGGACGCAGCGGAAGGTCGCGGCCGCAGCCGGGCCGGAGCGCCGGGCAGGCCGCGCCAGCGCCCGGTCGCGCGTCGGGCGACGCCCATCCACCATCAGCCTGAACTGCGATTCCACTACGGACCAGCCGAAAAGCTGGTTGTCAACCACACCCGACGGACAACCGGTCCGCCAGGTGTGCGACCCGCCGGTAAATACTTCGGCCCTGTGTAACGGACTTGCCACGCGCGGGTGACGTTGGCCCTATCATCACTCGGGTCGGCTCACCCCATTTGCCGTGAGTCGACACCCCTCGGCCCGAGGAGGCCCCCGTGCCCGTCAGTGCATTGGACCAGCACCTCAAGGGGATCTGCCGCCCGGCGGCACACCCCGGAGCCGCCCTGCCCGGCGGCGACCCGACCGGTCGGCCGGCCACCGCCGACCCGGTGGCGGACGGCGGAACGGAGGCGGCGCGATGACCACCTTCGGCTTCGCGCACCGCCCGGTGCGCCTGTCCGGTCCTGCGGCCCGGACCCCGGTCAACGAACGCGGCGGCGCGCACGGCCCGCAGGACGCGACGGGCAACCTCACCGTCCGGGGCGAGGGCGCCGCGCGGCGGGTGGGCAGCCGACCACACCAGAACGAGCCACCACACCGAACACCGGTGCCGGGCGGCAACGCGATGCCGGCCGGCGGCCGGGTCGCCTCCCCGAACCGGCCGACGATGCCGGCCCAGGCGCGGCGGAGCGGCGACGCGCCGGTCACCGAACTGTCGGCGTCCGAGACCGCGGTGCTTCCCGCGGTGACCGCCTCGGCCGGCACGTCCACCGGGTTCCCGAGCCGGCCCGACCCGTCAGATCCGGCCACCGAGGTCTGGGGCCTGGTCGAACGCGCCCAGGCCGGTGAGGCAGAGGCGTTCGGGCTGATCTACGACCGCTACGTCGACACCGTCTTCCGCTTCGTCTACTTCCGGGTCGGCAACCGGCAACTCGCCGAGGACCTCACCTCCGACACGTTCCTGCGGGCCCTCAAGCGGATCGGCAGCTTCACCTGGCAGGGCCGCGACCTCGGAGCCTGGTTGGTCACCATCGCGCGCAACCTCGTCGCCGACCACTTCAAGTCGGGCCGGTACCGACTGGAGGTGACCACCGGCGACGTGCTCGATGCCGACCGCGAGGACCGCGGCCCGGAGGGCAGCCCGGAATCGGCAGTGGTGGAACACATCACCAACGTCACCCTGCTGACGGCCGTCAAGCGACTCAATCCCGAGCAGCAGGAGTGCATCGTGCTCCGCTTCCTCCAAGGCTTCTCGGTGGCGGAGACGGCCCGGGCGATGGGGAAGAACGAGGGCGCGATCAAGGCCCTGCAGTACCGGGCGGTACGGGCTCTGGCGCGGCTGCTCCCGGACGGCTTCCAGCCGTAAACCGGGCATCGCGGCGCAATCCCCACCAACCGCGTCCGGGCAGCTCAGCGCCCATCTCACGGCGTGACGGCAATCACTTTGCGTAATTTCGCCACCGTCCGGCCCGTAACCCGGCCCCGGTACGGCGCGTTTCTCCGGGTGCGACCGGTGACAGTCCGGGAACCCCCGGCCCTACGGATTACGGGCGGCGGCGCCAACGGCGACCTCCGTCGTGCTGTCACGTGGTCATCGGTCGCTGGCGGTGACCGCGGCCGACCGGCCGCGACCAGCGAGAGGAGGTGCCGCGGTGGACAACGCCCTCTTCTCCCGTCGGCGCGCCGAGCGCTTCGCGCAGCTTGTCGACGAAGCGAACGGTGGCCGACGCCATCATCTCCGATCCCAGGTCGATGACCAACTCGCGCCGCTCGTCGCGCTCAGCCGGCAGCTCGGCAGCAACCCGCCGGCGGCCGAAGTGGATCAGGAGTTCCGGACCGGCCTGCGGGCGATGCTGCTGGCGACCGCCGCTCGGGAGGGCATCGGCGCGCCCGCTGCCCCGCAGCCAGCTGAGAAGACCAGCGCCGGCCGGGGTTCGCTGTTGCCGGCCGTCACCGCCCGCCGGGCCCGCGCCCGGGGCGCGATCCTGGTCGGCATCGCGGCCGGCGCCATCGCCGTCTCCGGCATCTCGGCCGCGAGCGAGAACGCCGTACCGGGGGACGCGCTCTACGGCATGAAGCGCGGCACCGAGCGGGCCCAGCTCGCGCTCACCGGCTCCGACATCAGCCGGGGCCAGCTCTTCCTCGACTTCGCCCGTACCCGTTTGGCGGAGGCGTCCGCGTTGCGGGGCAGCCGGGCCGGGTACAGCGCGGTACTGGACGACATGGACGCCGACACCCGGCAGGGCGTACGCCTGCTGACCGGAGCCGCGGCGCAGCGTTCGGATCCAGCGGCGCTGGACACGGTCGACACCTTCGTCACCCGGCAGCGCCGGGCGCTCGACCCGCTGACGGATCGCGGGTCCCGGGCGGACCAGGAGCGCACCGCCCAGTCGCTGGCCCTGCTGACGTCGGTCGCCGAGCGCGCCGACGCGCTGCGCGCCGCCATCGCCTGCGGCCGACCGGCCACCACCACCAGCGACTTCCTCGGCCCCACCCCCGGCACCTGCCCCTGATCAGGTCGGCAACGCACGCCACACCGGCACCGGCGGCTGGTGCCGCCGGTGCCGGCTACCCTCGCTAAGGGCCTGTGTCGAAGTCCTCGGTCGAGCCGAGGCGGCGTTCAGGCGGCGGTCCGACAAGGCGGGCGACGTGAGGGGGAACGGGTGGCGCGCAGCCGCAAGGTGACCGTCAGCACCGATGTGCGCGGGCACACCGCAGGTTGGGCGCAGACCGATCCGGCTCCCCCGGCAGCGCCCGACCCGAGCGCCGCGGCCTTCTTCGACGTGGACAACACGATGATGCAGGGCGCCTCGA
>NZ_JBFBAO010000163.1:10454-14293 GCF_040682255.1 Micromonospora sp. NPDC051296
ACTGGTTCGCCCGCGGCCTCGCCGCGCGCAACTATTTCACCGCTGCCGACCTGGCCCGGTTCGCCTGGCAGCAGCTGCGCTTCCGGCTGCTCGCTCGGGAGCACGCCGGGGACATGTCGCAGGCGAAGGACGCCGCCCTCGCGTTCGTCGAGGGCTGGCGGGTGGAGGACGTCGAACGGCTTGCCGAGGAGATCTTCGACGAGCTGATGGCGCCGCGGATCTGGGCCGGGAGCCGCCGGCTGGCGCAGGGCCATCTCGACGCCGGTGAGCGGGTCTGGCTGGTCAGCGCCGCCCCGGTGGAGATCGGTCGGGTGATCGCCGCCCGGCTCGGGTTGACCGGCGCGATCGGTACGGTCGCCGAGATAGTCGACGGCGCGTACACCGGCCGGCTGGTCGGCGACCTGATGCACGGGCCGGCCAAGGCCGAGGCGATCACCCAGCTCGCTGCCGTGGAGGGCCTTGACCTGCGTCGGTGCACCGCCTACAGCGACTCCGCCAACGACCTGCCGATGCTGTCCACGGTGGGCCGGGCGGTGGCGGTCAACCCGGACACCACCCTGTTGCGCCAGGCCCGCCGGCAGGGCTGGGAGGTACGCGACTTCCGCACCGGCCGCCGGGCCGTCAAGATCGCGGTCCCGTCGACCGCCGCCGCCGGATTGGTGGCCGGCGCGGTCACCGCCGGTGTGGCGTTGCAGCGTCGCCGCCGAAGCGGCTGAGGCGCCGCCTCCTCGATGGTGGGCGCGGGCCGCCGAAATGGGCCGAGGCTGATCTGGCGGGCTGCCCACGACCGCCCTCGACCGGACGTCGGCCCACCCGGACACTGGTGTCCGGATGAGCCGACAGTACGAGGGCTGGCCGGGATCGACCCGGCTAACCGGGGTCAGTAGTCGTCGCCGCAGGAGTGGCCCGGGTTGCTGCCGATCGGCACGAACGCCATCGCGTCGAAGGCAACCGCGTCGAAGTTCCGCATCGTGACCGAGCCGACGTTGTTGAGCTGCACCTGCGCACCCCGGCCCAGTTCGTACGAACCGAGGTAGACCCACTTGTCCTCGCCCAGGTTGGGGCTCGGGATGGGGATGCCGCCGATCGCCCACCCGGCCTCATTGGCCAGGTTGAGCCGACAGGTCGTCACGGTGCCGATCGTGCCCGTGGTGATCAGGTATTCGGCGTTGTCGTAGTCGGCACCGTGGCTGGGCACGTGGGCCACGATGTCGTAACGGGCCCGTTCGCCCGGCACGAGGTCGAGGTTCGGCGTCCACGACCCGACGATCCGGCGTTTCGCATTGCCGCTGTAGACGTACGTGTACCAGATGTGTCCCTTGTAGCCGGCGCCGATCTGGTGGAAGTCGATGTCGGCGTACGGTGCGGTGGGGCCGCCGGCCGGATATCCATACCGGATGGTGAACTTGCCGTCGGTCTGGTCGACGTCGCAGCCGAGGTTGTACTGGCCGGTGTCGTTCAGCGAGTAGACCACCGACATCCGCTTGTTCGGGATCTGGTTGCCGTTCTTGTACCCGGTGAACGTCTCGCAGTTGCGCGGATAGATGCGCTTGACCCCGGGCTCGGCCGTGCCGGCACCGTAGGCCAGCTTCTCCCGCGCGCACTCCTCCAGCAGGCAGTTGCCCGAGTTCGCCACCCCGTGCCACCAGCACAGCTCGGATTCGGCTGGGCAGCCGTTGGTGGCCGGCGAACAGTTGTTGACTGTCGAGCAGAACGCATACCGGTCCGGAATGGACAACAGCGGCGTGATCCCGTGCGGGCCGGTACGCGGCGAGTTGGCCCCGTACTCCGGTTCGGAGTACGCCCGCGACATGATCGGAAAGCCCTTGAGCTGCGGTGTCTCCACCCAACCCATGATCCGCTCCGGGTACGCCCAGTCGTTCGGCCGCTCCGCATCGGCCATGGTCGCGCGCAGGAAGGGCATCCGGTTGGCCGGGTACCTCGGGTTGGCGGGGTTGTTGAACCAGCCGATCCCGAACCGGCCGTTCTGCAGGGCGGTGTTGCGCCGGTCGTACGGGTAGTAACCGCTGTTGTATGCCCAGACCGCGAGGAACCAGTTCTCGACCCAGGTCGGATCGTTGTTGTTCATGGAACTCCTGTTCTCCAGGAGTTCGGTGTTCATCTGGTTCCACTTCTCGATCAGGATGTTGAGCCCGGCGGCGATGTTCGCCGCGTAGTCAACCGCGATCGCGCGGCGCTGCGTATCGGTGAACAGGTTGCTGTCGGCCCGCATGCCGTCGGTGACCTGCCCGATGCCGTACCCGCAGTCGGTCTTGCTGTAGTCGATGACATCGAGGTTGCCCTCGTGGCCGTAGTAGCTGGCGATCAGCGGGTTGCCGGTGTCGCCGGGAACCACGTGCCACGACGCCTGGGACAGGTTCGTCTCCTGGGCGAGGACGGCCAGCATGATCTGCGCCGGAACCCGGCCACCACCGGCGAGTTGGCGCAGCGGAAAGAGACCCTGCGGCTGATACGCCGGCAGGCCGGCCTTGAGATAGTTCGCCGACCGGGTGACGTTGAGTCTCCCGTGCACTGCCTGGTTGACGGCCCACTCCACCATGTCCGGGCTGGGCTGCAGGGGCTGCACCCGAGGGCTGTTGCGCGGGATCGCGCAGGTCGGTGTGCCCAGGTTCGCTGCGGCCATGCGAGCCTGGTCGGGTGCGGTCGGTCCGGCGGCGCTGCCGAAGGTGACATCGAGCGTGGGAGCCAGGCTGGTGTCCAGCGTGTGCTCGGCCGCCTGGCCGCTGGCCGTGGCACGCACCGCGATCCGTACGTCACCTGCGTCCGCCGGATCCGCCGGGCGCAGCGGCTGGCCTACGGCCCGCATGCTCTGCTGGGTCACGACCTCCTCGGCGATCAGGTGGCCCTGATCGGACAGCGCCCGCACCTGGCGGTCGGCCGGCAGGACACTCAGCTCCGGCACGCTGCCCGCCAGGCTCGCCTGCCCGACCAGCACGTTGCGACCACCGCGCTGCCCGAACAACTGGAGTTTGTCCCAGGGGCCGGTCGCGATGGTGGCCAGCTCACCGTCGTGGAATCGCTGGGCCACCGCCTGCTTGCCCGCCACGGTGATCAGGTCGACGCCGCTGCGAGCGGTGGCCCGCACCCCGAACGTCTGGCCCTGCGGCTGGGCCAGCCGGGTGGTGCGACCCCGGTCGTCGATGCTCACCAGGTGCCCGCCGAGGATGCCGTAGTCGCCGTCAGGAGCGGGAGCGGGCGTGGTGAGCTGCCCGGCAATCCGCCGGACCTTGGTCACCTGCCCCCGGGCGGCGTCGACGGTCAGCAGTTCGGTGGAGACCGCGAAGTCGTCACCCAGGGAGCGGGTGAGCAGGGCCCGGTCGCCAGGGCCGCAGGCCGGGTTGAAGTAGGCCAGTTCGACCCCGGTCGCCACGTGGGTGGCCTTGCCGGTGGCGATCTCCACCACCGCCGCCAGCGCGCCGGCGCGGGACAGCTCGGGGTTGTTGGCGGCCTTCTTCGGAGCGAAGACGGCGACCGCGTACCGACCGGAGCCGGTGACGCAGACGGTGCCGGTCCACGGACCGACCGCTAGCGCGCTGGAGGTCAGGGTGGCCAGGGTCGACCACCCGAAGGCGTCGGCCTCCCGGGCCACGTAGAGGTGGAAGCCGTCGGTGTCCCCGGCCCCGGTCACCAGCACGTCGGTGGACTTCCGCCAGGTCTTGCCCAATGCCTTGTCCGGCGCGGTGAAGGCGGCCGGGCGGTCCGGCTCGGCCGCCACGGCCGGCGTCGAGACCTGTAGACCCCCGGCCGACAACATGGCCGCGGCGGTCGTGGCAGCGGCCAAGCGCCGCCACCCTTTCATCGGTGAGCGCACGTTTCCC
>NZ_JBFBAO010000164.1:0-14277 GCF_040682255.1 Micromonospora sp. NPDC051296
TACGACGAGACGACCGCCTGGTCACACCACCCCAACCACGCCACCGCTTGACATCCAAGCACCTGGGATGTCTTTGCTCTGCTTCAACCCACGCATTGGTCACCGGCCCAAACCCGTGCGTCGGGTGAAGCAGAGCAAAGGATGCGCCGGGCACACCTGTCTGCGACCTCCCCCAACCCGGCGCAGAGCCGCGGCGCAGGGCCGGGGGCAGGCAGCGCGAGGGCAGCAGGCCGGGTGGGTGGGTAACCCGGAGGCGCGCCGACAGCGGGCTGCCTATCCTTGGCCACGACATGCAGAATCCAGCCACACCCGCCGCGACCGAATCCCTGCGCGAGTTGCAGCGCCGCCTCTCTCCGCTGATGTTCCGCGACCAGCGCCAGCTGCGGCGTCGGCTCGACGGGCTGCGCCGGCTACGTGACCCGCAGCGGCGGGAGTCGGCGCTGACCGAGATCGCCGCCGAGGTGGCCCAGGCGGAGGCCCGGCTGGAGAAGCGCCGGGCCGGGGTGCCGGCGATCACCTACCCGGCCGTGCTGCCGGTGAGCGAACGCAAGGACGACATCGCCGCGGCGATCCGCGACCACCAGGTGGTGATCGTGGCCGGTGAGACGGGCTCGGGCAAGACCACCCAGCTGCCGAAGATCTGCCTGGAGCTGGGGCGCGGGGTGCACGGGCTGATCGGCCACACCCAGCCCCGCCGGCTGGCCGCCCGTACGGTCGCCGACCGGATCGCCGAGGAACTGGGCACCGAGCTGGGCGACGTGGTCGGCTACAAGGTTCGCTTCACCGATCAGGTCAGCGAGAACAGCCTGGTCAAGCTGATGACCGACGGCATCCTGCTGGCCGAGTTGCAGACCGACCGGATGCTCCGCCAGTACGACACGTTGATCATCGACGAGGCGCACGAGCGCAGCCTCAACATCGATTTCATTCTCGGCTACCTCAAGCAGCTCCTGCCCCGCCGCCCCGACCTGAAGGTGATCATCACCTCGGCGACCATCGAGACCGACCGGTTCGCCCGGCACTTCGCCGGCCCGCCGACCGCCGAGCATCCCGAGGGCGCGCCGGCGCCGGTGGTCGAGGTCTCCGGCCGGACCTACCCGGTCGAGGTGCGCTACCGACCGCTGATCGAAGTCACCGAGGACGCCGACACCGACGAGGAGAACGTCCGCGACCAGATCGCGGCCATCGGCGACGCGGTCGAGGAGCTGGCCGCCGAGGGGCCCGGCGACATCCTGGTGTTCCTCAGCGGCGAGCGTGAGATCCGGGACACCGCCGACGCGCTGGGCAAGCTGGTCGGCAACCGGCCCGCCCTGCGAAACACCGAGATCCTGCCGCTGTACGCCCGGCTGAGCATCGCCGAGCAGCACCGGGTCTTCGCCCCGCACGGCGGGCGCCGGGTGGTGCTGGCCACCAACGTCGCGGAGACGTCGCTGACCGTCCCCGGCATCAAGTACGTGGTGGACCCGGGCAGCGCCCGGATCTCGCGCTACTCGCAGCGGCTGAAGGTGCAGCGGCTACCCATCGAGCCGGTCTCCCAGGCGAGCGCCAACCAGCGCAAGGGCCGCTGCGGGCGTACCTCGGACGGCATCTGCATCCGGCTCTACGACGAGCAGGACTTCCTCTCCCGCCCCGAGTACACCGACCCGGAGATCCTGCGTACCAACCTCGCCTCGGTCATCCTGCAGATGACCGCCATCGGCCTCGGCGACATCACCGCCTTCCCGTTCATCGACCCGCCGGACCGCCGCAACATCGCCGACGGCGTCAACCTGCTGCACGAGCTGGGCGCACTCGACCCGGCCGAGACCGACCCGGCCCGCCGGCTCACCGCGCTGGGCCGGCGGCTGGCTCAACTCCCGGTCGACCCCCGCCTGGCCCGGATGGTGCTGGAGGGCGAGGGCAACGGCTGTGCGACCGAGGTGATCGTGATCGCCGCCGCGCTGTCGATCCAGGATCCGCGGGAACGGCCGGCCGACAAGCAGGCCCAGGCCGACCAGGCGCACGCCCGGTTCGCCGACAAGGAGTCCGACTTCGTCGCGTACCTCAATCTCTGGCGCCACCTGCGTGAGCAGCAGCGGTCCCTGTCCTCCAGCGCGTTCCGCCGGATGTGCAAGGCCGAGTACCTCAACTACCTGCGGGTCCGCGAGTGGCAGGACATCGTCAGCCAGGTACGCCAGGTGCTGCGTGCCCCCGACGGCGGCCGGCGCGGCGGCGCGGATCTGCCGGAGGAGATCGACACCCCCCGGGTGCACCAGTCGCTGCTGCCCGGCCTGCTGTCCCACATCGGCCTCAAGGACGCCCAGAAACACGAGTACCTGGGTGCCCGCGGGGCGAAGTTCGGGCTGTTCCCGGGCTCGGCACTGTTCCGCAAGCCGCCGCGCTGGGTGATGGCCGCCGAGCTGGTGGAGACCGCCCGGCTCTGGGGCCGGGTGAACGGCCGGATCGAACCGGAGTGGGTCGAACCGCTCGCCCAGCACCTGGTCAAACGCAGTTACAGCGAGCCGCACTGGGAGAAGAAGCAGGCGGCGGTGATGGCGTACGAGAAGGTCACCCTCTACGGCGTACCGCTGGTGACCTCCCGCAAGGTGAACTTCGGCCGGATCGACCCGGCGCTGAGCCGGGAGTTGTTCATCCGGCAACGGCCGTGGCGAGCCGCGTCAGCGCCGGGGCGAGGGGGCCGAGGACGACGGTCGGGCAGCCGGCCGGCACCGGCACGGCCGCGAGGTGCCGGGCCGCCCCGACGACCAGGCCCGCGCCGGCCAACGCCTCGGCCAGCACCGAATCACCTGGCCGACCACCGGCGTCGATTCCCGCGACGGTCACCACCGCACCGCCCAAGCCCGCAACCGGCTCCCGGCCCGACTCCCAGGCCGCTCCGCGGCCCGCCCCAACCCCTTCGCTCGGCTCTACGCCGTGGCCCGACCCCACACCCTGGCCGGGTCCCACACCTTGGCCCAGCCCAACGGCCTCGCCCGGCCCCTCACCGTGGCCCGTCGCTACGCCATGGCTCCGCACGCGACGGCCGGTCATGTCGCTCGCCCGTTCGCCGCGCGTCGGCTCTTCTGAGCCAGGCCGGCCCGCCCCGAGTAACGGCGGCGGGCGCGGGGCGGTGTGAATGCGTCCGTGGCACCGGGGCCGGCACATGCCGCGCGCGCCGGAGCCGCGAGGCAAGGCGGCGCGAGATCGGCGCCGGGCGTGGTCGGGGCGAGGTGTCCAACTGGAGTGATGTCACACAGAAATAAATATGTCTGTGTGACATCACGCGTAAAGGGAGAACAAGACCCTGCCCGCTCACAGGACGTGATGGGGCGGCCTGGGCAACAGGTGGACCCGGGTTCCGCGACTGGCGCGGGCGGCACCGACACGGCCGTGCCGGGCACAGGAGATGCGTGCTTGTCGGCGGGGCCGGCGGCGTTCACGGTTGGCTCCCGGGCGGGGCCGGCTCGTGCGAACCCGTGGTGCGCGAGTTCCGGACCGGCCAACGGCCCGAGGAGGCGACGACCCCGGAACCGGCGAAGTCGACCAGGGCCACTTCGACGGTGACCGCGTGCCGGGCGTAACGCAGCAGCACCCGGCGTACCCGGTGGCAGAGCAGGTCGCCGGCGGTGCCGAGCAGGCCGGCGGCGTCCCACAGCTCGTACGCGTGCCGGCCGGTGTTGGCCGCCACCACCGCGGCGACCAGGTCCCGGCTCCCGCCGGCCTCCTCGGTGACCGTGCCGAGCAGGGACAGGTCCACCTTGGACCGGGTGTAGTGGGTCATCAGCACGCCGGCGGCGAGCTTGGCCAGTTTGCCGGCCATCCCGACGAACACCACCCCGGTCATGCCGTCGGCGACGGCGGCGGTGACCGCAGCGCCGGTGAAGTCACCCACCTCGACGAAGCACACCTCGGGCAGTTCCGGCAGCAACGACCGGGCGGCCCGCTCGGTACGCCCGCCGGTGCACAGCACCGCGGTCCGTTCCCCCTGGGCCGCCATCACCTGCACCGCCTGCACCACGCTGGCCCGCCAGGACGCGGTGGAAAACGGCCGCACGATGCCGGTGGTGCCCAGGATGGAGATGCCGCCGAGGATGCCGAGCCGGCGGTTGGTCGTCTTGCGGGCCATGATCTCCCCGCGCGGCACGCTGATCACGACGCGGACGCCGCACGCGGTCAGGTCGACCACCTCGGCCACCGCAGCGGTGATCATGCGGCGGGGGGTGTCGTTGATGGCCGGACCGCCGACCGCGAGGCCCAGGCCGGGCTTGGTGACCGTGCCGACGCCCGGCCCCCCGTCGAGCCGCAGACCGGGTACGTCGGCCCAGACCACGGTCGCGGTCAGCTCGGCGCCGTGCGTGACGTCCGGGTCGTCCCCGGCGTCCTTGACCACCACCGCCTCGGCCCGCCCCGCACCCTCGAAGGTGCAGCGCGCCACCGGGAAACTCACCCGCCGCCCGGCCGGCAGCCCGATCTCCACCTCGGCCGGTGGTACGCCGGTGACCAGCGCGGTGACCGCCGCCTTGGCCGCCGCCGTGGCGCAGGCTCCGGTGGTCCAGCCGGTACGCAGCGCGGTAGGCCGGACCTTCGCGGTACGCGGCAGGTCCGGCTCCCGCAAGGGCGGGTCGACGTCGGACATCAGCTGGTCCCGTCGCCCGGGCTGCCCGGGAGAGGCGCAGCTGGCGGGCCGGGGCGGCCGCGTAGGGCGGCCCGGGCGGCCGGCTCGGCCCGGCGGTACGTGTGGAAGTGCCCGGGGTGGTAGAGGTGGGAGCGGGTGCCGCTGGCGGTGAGTGCCGGGCCGACCAGGAACAGGGTGTGTTTCCAGAGCCGGTGCTCCTTGACCGTGGCCGCCAGGGTGCCGACGGTGCAACGCAACACCAGCTCGTCCGGCCAGGTCGCCCGGTGCGCCACCACCACGGGCGTGTCCGGCGGGTAGCCGCCGGCCAGCAGTTCGGCCTGGGCCTGCCCGGAGCGTGCGGCGGAGAGGAACAGCGCCATGGTCGTGCCGTGGCGGGCGAAGTCCCGTACCCGCTCCCCCGCCGGCATCGGGGTCCGACCGCCCTCCAGCCGGGTGAGGATCACCGACTGGGCCACCTCGGGGACGGTCAGTTCGCGGCCGACGAGCGCAGCCACGGCGGTGAACGAGGAGACCCCGGGCACGATCTCCACGGCCAGGTCGAGCGCCCGGCACAGGTCCAGTTGCTCCTGCACGGCGCCCCACAGCGCGGGATCGCCGGAGTGGATCCGGGCCACGGTCGAACGGTCGGCGGCGGCCCGCCGGTACAGCGGCAGCACCCCCTCGATCGGCAGCTGGGACGAGTCGACGATCTCGGCGCCCGGCCGGGCGTGGGCGAGCACGTCGGCGTGCACCAGGCTGGCCGCCCAGATCACCACGTCGGCCTCGGCGATCACCCGGGCGGCGCGCAGGGTCAGCAGGTCCGCGGCACCGGGCCCGGCGCCGACGAACCACACCTTGCCCCCGGCCGGCGGCGTGGCGGCGCCGGTCTCCACAGTGTTCACAGCTGGCCTCCCCGGCCGTCCCGGCGGGCCGGGACGAGCAGCGTCGACAGGTAGGGCAGGTCGTCCACCGCGTCGGTGACCGGGCCGATCCGCTCGCCGGGCAGGCCGACGGCCCGGCCGAGCACCGCGTCGGCGAGCCGCCCGGCTCGGCGCAGCTCGCCGACCAGGTCGGCGTGCCGACGCCAGCCCTTGTACGCCACCACCGTGCCCGGCCCGGCCAGCGCGTCCGCGAAGGCGACCAGCCCGGCGGTGGCGGGCACCAGGGTCAGGGGCTCCCGGCCCTCGCACAACGGGATGCCGCTGCGGGCCGCGAGGTCCTGCATGGCGGTGATGCCGGGCACCGTGCGTACCTCGACCGCCGGGCGCGCGGCCCGCACGGTCTGGGCCAGGTAGCCGAAGGTGGAGTAGACGTTCGGGTCGCCGATGGTGGCGAAGGCCAGCCGGGTGGCACCGCCGTCGAGCGCGGCGACGACGGTACGGGCGGCGGCGTCCCAGGCCGCCGCGCGGCGGGCGGTCACCCCGCCCTGGTCGTCGAGGGCGAACGGCAGCCGGCGGAGCCGGTCCGGCGGGACGTGCGGGGCGACGGTGGTCTCGGCCCGTCCGGGCGGCGCGGTGGCGTCGGCGGCGAGCCGGTCCAGCACGGGTACGAACACCAGGTCGGCCTCGCCCAGCAGGCGGACCGCCTTGACGGTGAGCAGTTCCGGGTCCCCCGGGCCAACGCCGATCCCGGTCAACGTGGCAGCACCACCCCGGTGCCGTTCCGGCGCCCCGGCATCCCGGGCGAGGCGGGCGGCGTCCCGGCCAGCCGGGGTGGCCGGGCCGGTCACCGGGCCGCCGCCTCGACCAGCCGGCGGGCGGCCTGCGGCTGGCCGGCCCAGTGGGTGTGCAGGTAGGACGCGTGCACACGGCCGGTGACGAAGCCGTGGTCGGTGCCGTCCCAGCGCCACGCCGGCCGGTCGCCGTGCCCGGGATCGGTGACGGTGCGGTGGAACTCGTGTCCGCGTACCGGCTCGCCCCGCCGGTGTGCCGGGGAGTCGGCGGCGGCGACGGCCTCCCGGTAGCCGAGGGTGAGCGTGCCGGTCATCCGGGCGGTGAGGTCGAGCCGGCCGCACATGGGCACCCGGTCCAGGGATCGACCGAGGTAGAGCAGGCCGGCACACTCGGCCACCACGGGACCGTCGAAGGCGGCCACCTCGGCGCGCAGGGCGGTGTTGGCGGACAGCGCCTCGGCGTACGTCTCGGGGAAGCCGCCGCCGACGACCAGCGCGCGGGTGCCGGCGGGCAGGCCCGGGTCGTGCAGCGGGTCGAACGGGACGACGGCGGCACCGGCGGCGGCGAGCAGCTCGGCCGTCTCGGCGTAGGAGAAGGTGAAGGCGGCACCGGCGGCGACCGCGACCACCGGGGCGGCGGCGGTGACCGGGCCCCCGACGGCCGTCACCGGGTCCCAGGCCGGCGTGACCAGCGGCGGGGCGCTGCGCGCGAGGTCGAGCACGGCATCGAGGTCCACGGTGGACTCGACGAGGTCGGCCAGGGCGGCCACGACGGCCAGCGACTCGGGTGCCCGCTCGGCCACCGGCACCAGCCCGAGGTGACGGGACGGCGCGGCGACCTCGGCGGCCCGGGTGACCGCACCCAGCACCGGTACGCCCACCTCGGCCAGCGCCTCGCGCAGCAGCTTCTCGTGCCGGGGCGAGCCGACCCGGTTGAGGATCACGCCGCCGACGCGTACGCCCGGGTCGAAGGCGGTCATGCCGAGCACCAGCGCGGCGGCCGAGCGGCCCTGGGCGGTGGTGTCGAGCACCAGCACCACGGGTGCGTCGATCAGTCGGGCGACGTGCGCGGTCGAGGCGTACCCGCCGCGACCGACGGCCCCGTCGTGCAGCCCCAGTACGCCTTCCACCACGGCGATGTCGGCCAGACTCGGGACGCTGGCACCGTGCCGGAGCAGCGGTGCGACGCTTTCCTCACCGACCAGCCACGGGTCGAGGTTGCGGCCGGGGCGGCCGGCGGCGAGGCCGTGGTAGCCGGGGTCGATGTAGTCGGGGCCGACCTTGTGCGGGCTGACGGTCAGGCCGCGGCGGCGCAGTGCGGCGAGCAGGCCGGTGGCGACCGTGGTCTTGCCGTGTCCGCTGGCCGGCGCGGCCACCACGATCCGGGGCAGCTCGGCCGGCCCGGTCACCGCGACCGGGGGCAGCTCGGCCCGGCCGGTCACCATTCGATGCCCTTCTGGCCCTTCTGGCCGGCGTCCATCGGGTGCTTGACCTTGGTCAGCTCGGCGACCAGGTCGGCGGCGCCGACCAGCCGGGGGTCGGCGTCGCGCCCGGTGACCACGACGTGCTGGAAGCCGGGTCGCCCGGCCAGGGTCGAGACCACCTCGTCCACGTCGACCCAGCCCCACTTCATCGGGTAGGTGAACTCGTCCAGCACGTACAGGCCGTAGCGCTGGGCGGCCAGGTCCCGCTGGATCTGCCGCCAGCCCTCCAGCGCGTCGGCCGCGTGGTCGGCCTCGCCGCCGCGCTGAATCCAGGACCAGCCCTCGCCCATCCTGTGCCAGCTCACCGGGGCGCCCTGGCCGGTGCGTTCGTGCACCTCGTGCAGCGCGCGGAAGGCGTTCTCCTCCCCCACCCGCCACTTGGCGCTCTTGACGAACTGGAACACCCCGATCGGCAGTCCCGCCGTCCAGGCCCGCAGCGCCAGCCCGAACGCGGCCGTCGACTTCCCCTTCATCGCTCCGGTGTGCACCACCAGCAACGGCCGATTACGCCGCTGCCGCGTAGTCAACCCGTCCTTCGGCACCCGCTCCGGCCTCCCCCGCGGCATCACCCACCCCCCCTTCCAGCCCGCCCGTGCACCCGCACCGGCACCGCCGTCTCCGCGATCTTGCAGTTCTGGTCGCAACTTCCTCCACATTCGCCCGATCCGTCCCGACAGAAACTGCAAGATCGCGGGGGCAGGGCGGGTGGGGTGGGGTGGGTGGGTTGGGTTAGGTGGGTTAGGTGGGTTAGGGGGTGGTGGGGGGCGTGGAGGTGGGTGGCTAGGCGGTGGGCCAGGTGGAGGCGGACGGGGCCGGACTCGCAGTCGACCACCAGGCAATGGGCGCCGGTGGTGCGCAGGACCGCTGCGGCCCGATCGGCACGGCGCAGCGGGTCGGGGCCGGCGGTGGCCCGGCCGTCGGTCACGACCAGGACGAGGGGACGCCGCTTCGGGTCCCGCAGGCGTTCCAGGCGCAGCAGCTCGGCGGCGGCGAGCAGGCCCTCCGCGAGCGGGGTACGCCCCCCGGTCGGCAGTTCGGCCAGCCGGGTCGAGGCCGCCAGCACCGAGGAGGTGGCCGGGAGCAGGGTCTGCGCCCCGGAGCCCCGGAAGGCGATCACCGCCACCTTGTCCCGCCGCTGGTACGCGTCGGTGAGCAGGGCGAGCACGGCGTCCTTGACCACCGACATCCGCTGCCGCGCACCCATCGACCCGCTGGCGTCCACCACGAACAGCACCAGGTTGCCCTCACGCCCCTCGCGGACCGCCTCCCGCACGTCGGCCGCGCGCAGCCGCAGCGGTCCGCTGGTGCGCCCCCGGTACGCCTGGTGCGGGGCGGCGGCCCGCACGGTCGCCGGCAGGTGCAGCGCGCCGGGCCGCCCGGCGGGCACCCGCGCGGCGGTGGTCCGCCCGCGCCCGGTCCGGGCCCGCGACCGCCGACCAGGCACGCCCTCGCCCATACCCGGCGCGGTGAACAACCGGGCCCGCAACCCACCCCGGGGTGCGGCCACCGACTGCCCCGCGCTCCCTCCTAAACCGACGTCCCGGTGCTGCGCCGTGGCCTCGCCGGGCCGGCCGCCGCTTGCCGTCGACGCCCCGCCGCGCCGGTCGCTGTGCGCGTCGCCGGTAACCGGTTCGCCGCCAGACCCGGCGGTGCCTCCCCCGCCGGGGCCGGCGGGGCCGGAGTTGTCCGGTCCCGCGGGCGGGCCGGCAGGGCCGGAGTTGTCCGGTCCCCCGGGCGGGCCGTCGTCGGGGTCGGAACCGGTGGGTGGGTCGTCGTCGGGGTGGGCGGCGCGGGCCCGGTCCAGCGCCTCGTCGAGGCGCTGCTCGTCCAGCCCCGGACTGTCGAACGGGTCGCGGCGGCGCCGGTGCGGCAGGGCCAGCCGGGCCGCGACCCGGACGTCCTCCGCGTCCACCCGGTCGCGGCCCTGCCAAGCGGCGTGCGCCACGGCGGTGCGGGCCGCGACGATGTCGGCGCGCATGCCGTCCACGTCGAACGCGGCACATACCTCGGCGATCTGGCGCAACGCGGAGTCGGGCAGCCGGACCCGGTCCAGCCGCTCGCGGGCCCGGGCCACCCGGCCGGCGACAGCCGCGTCCGCGTCGGCCCAGCGGGCGGCGAAGCCGGCCGGGTCGGCGTCGGCGGCGAGCCGGCGGCGGACCACCTCGGCGCGGACCACCGGGTCCCGGCTGGCGGCGACGGTGACGGTGAGGCCGAACCGGTCGAGCAGCTGCGGACGCAGCTCCCCCTCCTCCGGGTTCATCGTGCCGACCAGCAGGAAACGGGCGGCGTGGCTGACCGACACGCCCTCCCGCTCGACGTGGCAGCGGCCCATCGCGGCGGCGTCGAGGAGCAGGTCGACCAGGTGGTCGTGGAGCAGGTTGACCTCGTCGACGTAGAGCAGGCCCCGGTGCGCGGCGGCGAGCAGGCCGGGCTCGTACGCGCGTACCCCCGCGCCGAGGGCCTGCTCCAGGTCGAGCGAGCCGACCACCCGGTCCTCGGCGGCGCCCACCGGCAGCTCGACCAGCCGGGCCGGGCGGCGCTCGACCCCGGCGGTGGCCGGGTGCGGCCCGTCCGGGCAGGTCGGGTCGGGGGCGGCTGGGTCGCAGCCGAACCGGCAGCCGGCGACCCGGTCCACCGGGGGCAGCAGCGCGGCGAGGGCCCGGACGGCGGTGGACTTGGCGGTGCCCTTCTCGCCGCGTACGAGCACCCCGCCGATGGCCGGGTTGACCGCGTTGAGCAGCAGGGCCAGCCGCAGGTCGTCCATGCCGAGCACCGCGGAGAACGGGAAGTTGGTCATGGCCGGTCCTCCAGATCGCCCTCGCTGGCCAGGTAGGTCTCGCGCAACCGGTCGAGGGTCGCCGGCTCGGGTGCGGCCCACATCCCCCGGTCGGCGGCCTCCAGCAGCCGCTCGGTGATGCCGCGCAACGCCCACGGGTTCGACTCGGTCAGGAAGTCCCGCGTCGCTGGGTCGAAGACGTACGCGGCGGCCAGGTTCTCGTACATCCAGTCGTCGACCACCCCGGCGGTGGCGTCGTAGCCGAACAGGTAGTCCACGGTGGCGGCCAGCTCGAACGCGCCCTTGTAGCCGTGCCGCCGCATCGCGGCGATCCAGCGCGGGTTGACCACCCGGGCCCGGAACACCCGCCGGGTCTCCTCGGCCAGGGTGCGGGTACGCACGTCGTGCGGCATCGCCGAGTCGCCCAGGTAAGCAGCGGGCGCGGTGCCGGTGAGGTGACGGACCAGCGCCACCATCCCGCCGTGGTACTGGAAGTAGTCGTCGGAGTCGACGATGTCGTGCTCGCGGGTGTCCTGGTTCTTGACCGCCACCGCGATCCGGGCGAAGGAGCGTTCCATGTCCTCGCGGGCCGGGCGCCCGTCCAGGCCGCGGCCGTAGGCGTAGCCGCCCCAGACGGCGTACACCTCGGCCAGGTCGGCATCGTCGCGCCAGGTGCGGGCGTCGATCAGTGGCAGCAGCCCGGCGCCGTACGCCCCCGGTTTGGAGCCGAAGATCCGGGCGGTGGCCCGGCGCTCGTCGCCGTGCGCGGCCAGGTCGGCGTGCACGTGGGCGCGGACGAAGTTCTCCCCGGCCGGCTCGTCCAGCGCGGCGACCTGCCGTACCGCGTCGTCGAGCAGCGCGACGACGTGCGGGAAGGCGTCCCGGAAGAACCCGGAGATGCGGACCGTCACGTCGACCCGGGGCCGGCCCAGCTCCGCGAGGGGCACCACCTCGACGCCGGTGACCCGGCGGGACCGGTCGTCCCAGACCGGGCGGCAGCCGATCAGGGCCAGCACCTCGGCGATGTCGTCGCCCTGGGTACGCATGGCACTGGTGCCCCACACGGTGAGCCCGACCGCCCGGGGGTAACTGCCGGTGTCGGCGAGGTGCCGGGCCAGCAGCGAGTCGGCGAGGGCCTGCCCGACGTCCCAGGCGTTACGGCTGGGGATGGCCTTGGGGTCGACGGAGTAGAAGTTCCGCCCGGTGGGCAGGACGTTGACCAGTCCCCGGGTGGGTGAGCCGGACGGCCCGGGCGGCACGAACCGGCCGTCGAGCGCGGCGAGCACCCGGTCGATCTCGTCGGTGGTGCGGTCCAGCCGGGGCACCAGTTCGCTGGCCGCGAACCGGAGCACCGACGCGGCGTCCGGAACGGACCGGCCGGTGACCTCCTCGACCACCGCGTCGGCCCGGCCGGCGGGCCAGCCCAGGGTTTCCATGCCGAGGACCAGCCGCCGGGCCAGCCCCTCGATCAGGTCGACGGCGTCGGCGGCGGTGACCGCCGGCCCGTCGGCGACCTCGGTCAACGCCTCGGCCACGCTGATCCGGGCTCCCGGGTCGGCCAGCAGTTCCTGCTCGTCGAGCCCGTACCCGGCGGCGAGCGCCTGACGCAGGCCGGGCAGCGCGCGTACCCCGCCCCACACCTGCGGGGCCCGCAGCACCGCGAGGACCAGGTTCACCCGGGCCTCGCCGGTGGGGGCGGCGGCCAGCACGTGCAGCCCGTCGCGGATCTGCACGTCCTTGACCTCGCACAGGTACCCGTCGAGGTGCAGCACGAAGTCGTCGAAGTCCTCGGCGGCGGGCCGGTCGGCCTGGTGCAGGTCGTGGTGCAGCTCGGCGGCGCGCACCAGCTCCCAGATCTGCGCCTGCACCACCGGCACCTTGGCCGGGTCGAGGGCCTGCACGGTGGCGTACTCGTCGAGCAGCTGTTCGAGTTTGGCCAGTTCGCCGTAGGTCTCCGCGCGGGCCATCGGCGGCACCAGGTGGTCGACCACCACGGCGTGCGCGCGGCGCTTGGCCTGGGTGCCCTCCCCCGGATCGTTGACGATGAACGGGTAGACCAGCGGCAGGTCGGCGAAGACGGCGTCGGGCGCGCAGTCGGCGGCCAGGCCGAGGCCCTTGCCGGGCAGCCACTCCAGCGTGCCGTGCTTGCCGAGATGCACCACGGCGTCCGCACCGAAGCCGCCGTCGGCCGGCGACGCGGCCAGCCAGCGGTACGCGGCCAGGTAGTGGTGGCTGGGCGGCAGGTCCGGGTCGTGGTAGATGGCGACCGGATTCTCGCCGAAGCCGCGCGGCGGCTGGATCAGCAGCACCACGTTGCCGAAGCGCAGTCCGGCCAGGACGATGTCGCCGTCGTCGGTGTACAGCTCACCGGGGGGCGGGCCCCAGTGTGCGTGCATCCGCTCCCGCAGCGACGCCGGCAGCCGGTCGAACCAGCGCCGGTAGACGTCGCCGGGCACCCCGGCCTCGGCGGCGGCCAGTTGCTCGGGGGTGAGCCACTCCACGTCGTGCCCGCCGGCGGCGATCAGCGCGTGGATCAGCGCGTCCCCGTCGGCGGGCGGTCCGGCGTCGCCGAGGTGGTAACCCGCCTCGGCCAGCGCGGCGAGCAGCCGTACCGCCGAGGCGGGGGTGTCCAGGCCGACCGCGTTGCCGACCCGGGAGTGCTTGGTCGGGTAGGAGCTGAGCACCACCGCCAGCCGCTTGTCGGCGGCCGCCAGGTGCCGTAGCCGGGCGTGCCGCACCGCGATGCCGGCCACCCGGGCGGCGCGCTCCGGATCGGCGGCGTAGACCGACAGGCCGTCGGCGTCGACGCGTTTGAAGGAGAACGGCACGGCGACGATCCGGCCGTCGAACTCGGGAATGGCCACCTGCATCGCGGCGTCCAGCGGGGACAGTCCGGCGTCGCTGCCGGCCCACTGCTCGCGGGTGCTGGTCAGGCAGAGCGCCTGGATCACCGGCACGTCCAGGGCGGCCAGTGCGCCGACGTCCCAGGCGTCGGAGTCGCCCCCGCCGGAGGCGTCGGCGGCGACCGTACCGCCGGCGGCCAGCACGGTGACGACCAGGGCGTCGCAGCGGGCGAACAGGCCGAGCGGCCCGGCACCCATGGTGAGCCCGCGCAGCGAGCCGCAGAAGACCGGCAGGGCGTTGCCGCCGGCCGCCTCGACCGCGTCGGCGAGCACGTCGACGAACCCGGTGTTCCCGGCGAGCGCGTGCGCCCGGTAGAAGACGATGCCGATGGTGGGCCGGTCGGGGTGCGCGGGGCGGTCCCCGTGCACGCCGTAGGCGGGGGTGGGGGCGGGCGGAGCGAAGCCCTCGCCGGTGAGCAGGAGCGTGTCGGAGAGGAACCGGGCCAGCTCGGTGAGGTTCTCCGGCCCGCCCTCGACCAGGTAGGACAGCGCCTGGGCGGCCACCGCGGACGGCACCGTGGAGGCGGCCATCAGCTCCGCGTCGGGCACCGCCTCCCCACCGAGCACGACCGTGGGTACGCCGGAGGCGAGCACCGCGGCCAGCCCGTCCGGCCACGCCTGCCGGCCACCGAGCAGGCGTACCACGGCGAGGTCGGCGCCGTCGAGCAGCCCGGGCAGCTCGGCGGCGCCGATCCGGGCCGGGTTGGCGAGCCGGTAATCGGCGTCGCTGGCGCGGGCGGCCAGCAGCTCGGTGTCGGCGGTGGACAACAGCAGGATGCGCACGGGCGGCTCCGGAGGGTGACGCCCGTCGCGCGGGGTGGGCGCGCGGGCGGCGGGATGGTCGCGGA
>NZ_JBFBAO010000165.1:0-14248 GCF_040682255.1 Micromonospora sp. NPDC051296
CGGCTGGTGCGCTGAACGCCCGTCTCCGGCGGCTCCTGCCCGCACTCTGGGCGATGGGGCTGCTGCTCGTACCGACGATGATCTGGCACGGCTGGCCCATCGCGGTACGCCGGACAGCCTCCCGCTGGGCCGCCAGGCGGCGCTGCGCCTCCCGGCGGGCCGCCGCGCGGCGGGCCTGCTCGCGGCGCACCTCCGCCTGACGGGCGGCCAGCCAGGCCGCCTCCCGGGCCCGCGCCCGGCGTCGACGACGGTCGGCCAACGCGCGGGCCCGCAGGTGGGCGACGTACACGATCAGCAGGGTGGCGGTAACCGCGAAGCTGATCCAGAAGCCGGGGCCAACCACCGCCACCCCGACCATCTCGACGGCGTTGAGCAGCACCAGCGCGGCTAGCACCCGGCGGCGGCGGTAGATCGCCGGGGTGTGCTGGCGGCGCCGGTCCGGGCGGCGGCGGGGCCGGCCCGGGGCGGGCGGTACGGTCCGCAGCCGACCCTGCCGGCCGGAACGGCGCGGCGCGGGTGGACCGGAGACCGGGGTGGCGAGGGTGCCCGAGGTCGCGTCCTCGCTCAGCGTGACCACCAGGGCGCGGGACGGGTTGACCGGTCGGCGGCCCGGGACAGTGCGGCGTCGCCGGCGGCGCTGGAGCACCCGCGCCGTCGACTGCGCCCGCTCCGCCACCAGCCGCTCGGCGGCGTCGTACCGACGGACCAGCGCCGGGGCGAGGGCGAGCAGACCGGCGGCGGCGAGGACGGCGAGGAGCACCGAGGTCGGCACCCTCACCCCTCCCGTCACCAATTCCGAGCAACCGTCACCCGGCCGCAGGATCTTCCACCGATCGGCGTCGGCGACGTGAATCGTGCGGAGCGGGCAGCGCCTGCCGCAGCTTGCAGTTACCTGAGGTTACGGGTCACCGACGCCGGAACAGACGCGCCGCGCCGATCCCGCGCGTGGGACGGCTCACGCGGTACGGGCGCGCAGCCGATGCCAGCGGGCCAGCAGGCCACCCTCGGCGGCGACTTCCTCGGTGGTCATCGCGTATCCGATGTGATCACGCCAGGCACCGTCGATGTGCATGTAGCGCGCGTGGTACGCCTCCTCGCGGAAGCCCAGCTTCTCCACCACCCGGCGGGACGGCCGGTTCTCCGGCCGGATGTTGACCTCCACCCGGTGCAGCCCACCGGGACCGAAGGCGTGGTCGACGACGAGTGCCATCGCGGTGGGGATCACCCCGCGGCCGGCCACCCGGCGGTCCACCCAGTAGCCGACGTACCCGGAGCAGAACGCCCGGCGCACGATGTTGCCCACGTTGATGTGGCCGACCAGCCGCTCCTCGCCGTTCTCGTGCAGGCAGACCGCGAACGGCATCCCCTCACCGGTACGCGCCGAGCGCCGCTGGTCGCGATGCATCCAGCGGAAGGTGGCCGGCGAGTTCAGTTCGTTCCAGTCGCCGGGCAGCGACGACTCCCAGGGGGCCAGCCAGTCCCGGTTCGCGCAGCGCACCTCCGACCAGGCCGCCGCGTCCGAACGCCGGTACGGGCGCAGCAGCACCGGGCCGTCGGAGAGCACCGCAGGCCAGCCGGGCGCGTGTCTGAACCGCACCGATCCTCCAACCCCGAGCGTCACCCGGATTCACCGTCGGCGATCGAGCAGCAGCACGTCCACGGTGGAGCCGGCGGCGGCAGCGGTCACCCGCTCACCGAGAACGAGAAGTCCATTCGCCTCCGCCAGACCGGAGAGGGTGAACGGGCCCCCGTTGAGCGGTTGGACAGTGTAACCCCCGCCACGCCGCTCGGCGACGTGCGCGGGCCGGAACTCACGCAGCCCGGCCGGGGAGGAGACCGTCTCCAGCAGGTGCGCCCGCACACTGGGCCGGAACACCGGCTCGGCACCGGCCAGCAGGTTGATCGCCGGGCGGGCCAGCACCTCGAAGCCGATCATCGCGGCGCCCGGGTCGCCGGGCAGGCAGACCACCGGCACCTCCTCGGCGCCGACGGTGCCGAACCCGAGCGCGGTGCCCGGGTAGAGCGCCACGTCGGTGAAGGTGACCGGGCCGGCCCGGCTGCCCTCCCGGCGGGACAGGATCCGGCGGACCATGTCGCCCGGCCCGGTGCCGGTGCCGCCGGTGGTGATGATCAGATCGGCGCGCAGGGTCTGGTCCTCCAGCAGCCCGCGCAGCCCCTCCGGGTCGTCGTCGCAGATGCCCACCCGGTACGCGAGGGCGCCCGCCTCCGCCGCCGCGGCGGTCAGCGCGTGCGAGTTGGCATCCACCACCTGACCGGGCTGGCTGCCCCGGCCCACGTCGACCAGTTCGTCGCCGGTGGCCACGATGACCACCCGGGGACTCGGACGCACCACCACGTGCCCGATGCCGGTGGCGGCGAGCACCGCGACCAGCGCCGGGGAGACGTACGTGCCGGCGCGGGCGAGCACGGTCCCGGCCGGCACCTCCTCACCGGCCCGGCGTACCCCGTACCCCCGTTTGGGGACGCGGAAGATCTCCACCGCCGCCATGCCCTGGTCGGTCCACTCCACCGGGACCACCACGTCCGCGGCGATCGGCAGTGGCGCACCGGCGGCGACGGAGAAGCACGAGCCCGGGGTGAGCCGGACCGGCCGCCAGCTGGCCGCGCCGAGGTCACCGACCACGTTCAGCCGTACGGTGCGGCCCCCCGGTCCGCCGGACTGGGCCGGGACGTATCCCACGCCCCGGACCCCGCCGGCGATGTCCTCCCAGCGCGCGGCGTACCCGTCGACGGCCGCCTGGTCGAAGGCCGGGAACGAGTGCGGTGCGACGACGTCCTCGGCGAGGACGTTGCCGTACGCCTGGGTGAGGTCGAGGTCGAGCGGAGGCAGCGCGCGTAACCTGCGCAGCACGCTGCCCAGGTAGTCGGCGAGCGGCGTCAACCCGTTTTCGGCCGCCTCGGCGTCGGCCGTCGCGGTCATGTATTCGGACCGCCCGACGCGTCGGAGTTGACGAACTCGGCCAGCCACTTGCGGAATTCGGGGCCCAGGTCGTCGCGCTCGGCGGCGATCTGGACCACGGTCTGTAGGTAGCCCAGCGGCATGCCGGTGTCGTAGCGCACGCCCCGGTAGACGATCGCGTGCACCGGTGTGCCCTCGGTACGCAGCAGTTCCATCGCGTCGGTCAGCTGGATCTCCCCGCCGCTACCCGGCTGGGTACGACGGATGGCGTCGAAGATCTTGCCGGGCAGCACGTACCGGCCGAGGACGGCGAGGTTGCTCGGGGCGTCCTCCGGCTTCGGCTTCTCGACCATGCCGGTCACCTTGACGACCTCGGCGAGGTCGCTGAACTCCGGCTCCGCCGGCTCGACCGAGGCGATGCCGTACCGCTTGGTCTCGGCCGGATCGACCTCGAAGAAGGCGAGCACCACGCCACCCGTGCGGGCCTGCAGTTCCAACATGGCCGGCAGCAGCGGCTCGGAGAGGTTGACGAACTCGTCGCCGAGCAGCACCGCGAACGGCTGGTCACCGACGTGCGACTCGGCGAACCCGACCGCGTGGCCGAGACCGAGCTGCTCCGGCTGCCGGCAGGTGTAGATGGCCGCCAGTTCCTCGGTCCGCTTGACCGCGGCAAGCAGGTCGGGCTTTTCCGCGAGCCGCTCCTCCAGGTCGGGGCGGCGGTCGAAGTGATCCACCATCGACGTCTTGCCGCGACCGGTGATGAGCAGTACGTCGCCGATGCCCGCCTGCGCGGCCTCCTCGACGATGTACTGCAGCACCGGCCGGTCGACGACCGGCAGCAGCTCCTTGGGCACGGCCTTGGTGGCCGGCAGGAACCGGGTCGCCAGGCCAGCCGCCGGGATGACCGCCTTGACAGCACGGGGACGGCCGGTCGCGGCGGCCGCCGAGGGGTTCGCTGAGTGCTCCGACATGTCGCGAGACTATCGGCCACGGCCGTGCCCCGGCGGGTGAGGACCAGAAGACGCGCCGCCCGCCCGACCGGTTCTGCCGGTGCCGGCAGAACCGGCTCCGGCCGGTTCGCCGGGGGTGACCGACGCGCCGTGATCGCCGCCAAGCCCCGCCCGGGGCAGACCGTCCTCCGGACTGCACGCCGCTGCCGGTACCGGCAGCTCCCGGGTCGGCGGCGTCACCCGGGCGGCCATGCTGCCGGTACCGGCATCTCCCAGGTCGGTGTCGCCGTCGGCGCCCGCCGCCACCCGCCAGGTGTCCCGGCCGGCCGCCTTGGCCGCGTAGAGCGCCTCGTCGGCCGCCTCCAGCACCTGCTGGCCGGTGTCGGCATGGTCCGGGTAGACGGCGATGCCGATGGAGACCGTGACCGGGATAGCCTCCCGGACACCCGCGTGCCCCATCACGGTGACCGGGGTGTCGCGGATGGCCGCGCCGAGCCGCTCGGCGACGATCGTCGCGCCCCGGGTGTCGGTCTCCGGCAGTAGCACCACGAACTCCTCGCCGCCGTGGCGGAAGGCCAGGTCCACCTCGCGGATCTCGCCGCGTACCCGCCGAGCGAACTCGGCCAGCACGGTGTCCCCGGCGGCATGCCCGTACGTGTCGTTGACCTTCTTGAACCGGTCCAAGTCGAGGGCGAGGAAACTCACCCTCCGTCCGAACCGGCTGGCCCGTTCCACCTCCCGGCGCAGCGACTCGCGCAGGTAGCGGTAGTTCCACAGCCCGGTCAGCGGGTCGGTGAGAGACAGCCGCTGCACCTCCTCGTGGATCCGTACGTTGTCCACCGCCACCGCCGCGTGCCCGGCGAAGGTGCGCAGGGTGACCAGGTCGTCGTCGTCGAATTCCTCCCCGCCGAGCCGGTCGTAGAGGGCGAGCACGCCCACCGCCGATCCCGCCGGCTCAGCGGCGGGCCCGGGGCCGTCCGCAGGCTGGGTCGGGCCCGCCTCACCGGGCCCGGCGTCGGGGGCGGCGAACGGCACCGCGATGTACGTCCGGCAGCCCGGCTCACCGGACGGCACGGTCGCCGGTTCCATCCGGCCCCGGCGGGGCTGGCCGGTCGCCGCGACCGCGCCGACCACCCCGCTGCCCAACGGCACCCCCCGCGACCCGGTGCCGGGCCAGCAGCCGTCGAGCCCCTCGGTGCACTGGGCGACGAGCACGCCGCCCTGCTCGGTGAGCAGTACCGCACCGGCCCGGGCACCGGTCGCCGCGAGCGCGCTGTGCAGGATCACCCGCAGGATCCGTTGCAGGTCGTGGGTGCTGGCCAGGGTGTCGCCGAGCACGGCGAGGTGCCCGCGCAGCTGGTCCCGGCTGCTGGCCAGCGCCGCCAGGTAGCCGCCGGTCTCGCGGGTCATCCGGTTGACCGCGCCGGCCAGCCGGCCGATCTCGTCGCCGCTGCGCACCGGCACCCGCGCGGTCAGGTCACCCGCAGCGACCCGGTCCACCGCGCCGGCCAGCTCCACCAACGGCCGGGTGGCCACCCGGGCCAGCCGCCAGGCGGCAGCCACCCCCAGCACGGCGGCCAGCAGCACCACGGCGACCAGCAGCGCGTGCAGCCCCGGTTGCTGGTCGCTGGGCACCGACAGCACCAGGGGCAGGGGTTGCCCGGCGACCGGGCCGGCCCGGCGCACGTACCGACCGTCGGGGGTGCCGGTGACGCCCTCCTCGCCAAGGGACGCGGCGGCGGCGAGCACGGCGTCACGGCCACCGGCGGACTCGGTGGTATGCGCCACCTGGACCGGCGGGGCAGCGCCGTCGAGCAGGGTCACCGCGACCCCGGTCACCGCCGCGAGCCGCGCGACGAGCCCGGGGTCGACCGGCTGCGCGGCGGTGACCGTGCCCAGTGCCGTGCCGGCGGCGTCGCGCAGCTCCACCCGGACCGCGAGCGCGCCGATGGCGCCGCCGGGCGGAGTCGGCGCTGTACAGTCTCGCCAGGGTGCCGGCGGGGCCTCCGGGGTGGCGTAGCTGACCCGCCCGGCCGCGTCGGTGACCAGCACGGCCGCGGCGAGCCCCCGGCTGACCACCTGGCTGGCGGCGCCGGCCTGGTCGGCGGCGAGGGCGACCGCGTCCGCGGCGGCACGCAGCTGCTGGCAGAGCGCGTCGATCGAGGTACGAACCGCGGTGGCGGCCACCGCCAGCCGCTCGGTGGCGCGGCTGCGATCCACCGTCGCCACGGTGGAGGCGACGAAGACGGCACCGAGCAGGACCGGGCCGAACGCCACAGCCAGGAAGGCTGCGGTCAACCGCCCGCGTAGCGTCAACGCTTCCCCCCGGAAGTTGCGCGACCGTTGCTTGCGATGCTGACACAGAGCAATGGCAAGACAAGCGTTGCGTAAGGAGTGTTGCGTGCCGGAATTTGCTGAGGGAGCGGAAGTGACGCATGACGCGAAGCGGGCGGCACGGGTGGAACTGCTCGCCCGTCGCCGGGCCCTGACCGAAGCCGGACGGCGGGCAGCCGCGGCGCGCGTCCAAGCCGAGCTGGTGGCCCTGGTACGCCGGCTGCGGCCGGCCCGGATGGCCACGTACGCGCCGGTCGGCAGCGAGCCGGGCGGCCCGGACCTGCCGGCGGTCCTCGCCGACGCGCTGCCGCCCGGGGCGGAGCTGCTGCTGCCGGTCCTCCGCGATGACCTGGACCTGGACTGGGCCGCCTGGGCCGGGCCGACGGCGATGGTCGCCGCCGGCCGGGGCACCCGCGAACCGGACTCGCCCCGGCTGGGGGTGACCGCGATCACCACCGCCGAACTGGTCGTGCTGCCCGCGCTGGCCGTGGACCGCCAGGGCGTACGCCTGGGCCGCGGCGGTGGCTCGTACGACCGGGCCCTGGCCCGGGTGCCCGCGACCGTGCTCACGGTGGTGCCGCTGCACGACGGCGAACTGCTGGACGCGCTGCCCGCCGAGCCGCACGACCTGCCGGTACGCGCGGTGATCACGCCGACCGGCGGCCTGCACGAGCTGGCGACCCCCTCGGGTGTCATGCCCCACACTTCCGCTGGACGAATCGGGGGGAGATGACGCACCATTGGCACTCGAATCCGTCGAGTGCCAACCGGCTGTGCCAGATCCGGAGGAGAACGTGCCCACCTACCAGTACGCCTGCACCGCGTGCGGTCACCAGCTCGAGGCGGTGCAGTCCTTCTCTGACGAGCCGCTGACCGACTGCCCGGCGTGCGAGGGGCGGCTGCGGAAGGTGTTCAACTCCGTCGGCATCGTCTTCAAGGGCTCCGGCTTCTACCGCACCGACTCCCGCTCCTCCGGCTCGGACACCGCGTCGAGCACCTCCGCGAGCAAGTCCGGGACGTCCGAGTCGTCGTCCTCCAGCTCGACGACGTCGACCTCCTCGTCGAGCACCACGTCGTCCGGCTCGGCCGGCGGTTCCTCCGGCGGTTCGTCGGCCGGCTCCTCCGGCGGTTCGTCGGGCGGTTCCGCCGGCGGTGGCACGGGCAAGAAGCCGGCCGCGGCCAGCACCACCTGAGCCACCGCCCGTCCGGGCGTCGTCGACCCGCTGCCGTTCCGGGTGGTCAAGCGGCCGCTCTCCCCTCCGGGCGGCGGTCAGTCCCAGTGCGGCGGCCGCTCGGCGAGCAGCCAGTCGTCGTTGCCGCCGGCCCGCTCGCCCCAGCCCCGGTCGGTGTCGTCGGCGGTCTGCTCGGGCAGCACCACGAAGTCGTCGCTGAGGTCGACCGCGCGATCGTCGTCGCCCCGGCCGCCCGGATCCTGAACTGTCACGAGCGGCAAGGTTAACGCAGCCGCCGTCCCCAGCGGCCGGGCCGACGCAGCCGCGTGACGGTCCCGCAGGCGCAACCAGCACGGGGAGCACGGATTGGCGGCGCGGCCTGACCGCACGGCGGTGGGGTGGTTGGTAGCGTCGGACGGCGTGACGACGCCCCGACCCGGCCCGGCCTCCGACGAGCCGTGGCGCCGACCCGACACCGGCGACGGGTTCACGTCCGGTAACCCGGCGGATCGCCACGCGGCCCCGGGCGGCCCCGGTCAGCCACCGCCCGCCGGCCCGCCAGGCACGACAGGCACAAGTGCCCCCGGTTACACCGGGCCGCCGCCCACCACTGCGCCGCCCGCCGGATGGCGGCCACCGGTGCACCTGCGGCCGGCGCCGCCACGGCGACTGCCGCCGCAGGACATGGTCGCGTTGGACGCGCAGGAACAACGGGCGCAGCGGGTGACCTGGAGCGTCGGAGCGGTCGCCGCCGCCGTACTGCTGGTCCTGGTCTGTCTGCTCTGCACCCGGGCGCTGTTCTGAGCCGGACGCTGCCCTCGCCAGCCCAGAGCACCTAGTCGAAGGTGGTGCCCCAGACCATCTCGGAGCCCGAGTGACCGGTGAGCCAGACGTAGACGAGGGCGGCCACCCCCAGCCCCACCACCACGACCGACAACACCGGGGACACCCAGCGGGGCAGCTTCGGCACCCGGGCGTGGCCGCTGTTCGCCACCAACAGCAGGATGACCGCCAGGGCGAGCCCCACCGTGAACCGGAACAGGACATCGCCGTACTCGGCGTGTTGGTTGATCTTCTCCAGGATCTCGCCGGAGAAGCCCCGCGCGATCTGCCGCTGTTGGAGCGCCTCGCCGGACTGCACGCCGACGAACGCCGTGATCGGCGCGATCACCGCCAGGATCGCCACCGCCCAGTCCAGCCGGGACCGGAACCGCGGCAGCGCGATGTACGCGAGGGCGAGCAACACCAGCAGCGGTACGAAGACCACGACCGCGTGCACGACCAGCACGTGCACGGGTAGGCCCAGCACCTTCTCGAACATCGGGCACCTCCGGCGGTAGGTGAGCGCGGGGATGCCAGCGTACGGCGCGCCGGTTCCCCCGCCCAGGTCTCTTCTGTTCACACGTGGGATCGATCGGCCGGGTTCAGCGACCCCGGCACCCTGATCGACCTGGCTGTGGCCGGGCCCACCAGGCGGTTGTCGTGCTGGGGCCGCCGTGCTGTCATGGACGCATGTCCAGTGGCGAGGAACTGCTCCGGTCGAGGGGCCTGCGGGTCACCCGACCGCGCCTCGCCGTGCTCGACGTCCTGGCCGACGGCGGTCACCTGGAGGTCGACGAGATCACCCGGCGGGTGCGGGAGCGGCTCGACTCCGTCTCCACCCAGGCGGTCTACGACGTGCTGGGCGCGCTCTCCCGCGCCGGGCTGTCCCGCCGGATCGAACCGGCCGGCAGCCCCGCCCGCTACGAGGCCCGCGTCGGCGACAACCACCATCACGTGGTGTGCCGGGGCTGCGGCGAGATCGCCGACATCGACTGTGCCGTCGGCAGCGCCCCCTGCCTCGACCCGGACACCGCCCACGGCTTCCAGGTCGACGAGGCGGAAGTGACCTTCTGGGGGCTCTGCCCCGCCTGCCAGGCCCGCCGCTCCGCCGACGACTGACGACCGGCCCCGGCCCCCACTGCCCGGCGCGTGGCACGCTTGGTCGGTGGACTCCGTTGACGTCGGCCTCTTCGGCCCCGGTTCGGTCACCTGGAAGCTGCACGCGGAGCCGATCCTCTTCGTCGCCGGCCTGCGCTCGCTCTACCTCCAGGCGCTGCACCCGCGGGCGATGGCCGGGGTGGCGCAGAACAGCAACTACCGCCGGGACGCCTGGGGCCGCCTGATCCGCACCGCCAACTACGTGGGAACCACCGTCTACGGCACCACCACCGAGGCGGAGGAGGCCGGTCTGCGGCTGCGCCGGCGGCACGCCCGGATGACGGCGGTCGACCCGGCCACCGGCGAGCGGTTCCGGATCGACGAACCGGAGCTGCTGTGCTGGGTGCACGTCACCGAGGTCGAGTCGTTCCTCGACACGGCGCGCCGGGCCGGCGTGCCGCTGGACGCCGCCGAGGTGGACGGCTACTACACCGAGCAGCGCCGGGCCGCCGCCCTGGTCGGGCTGGACCCGGAGACGGTCCCCGGCACCGCCACCGAGGTGGCCGAGTACTACCGGCGGATCCGGCCCGAGCTGCGGATGACCCGGGAGGCCGCCGAGACCGCCCTGTTCCTGACCGCCCCGCCGCTGCCGTGGCAGCTCAGCCTGCCCGCCCGGGTCGGGCTCAACCTCGGCCCGCCCAGGTGGGCGTACCTGGGCATCGCCGGCACCGCGCTGGCGCTGCTGCCGGCCTGGGCGCGGCGGCTCTACGGCGGGCTGGGCCTACCGACCACCGACCTCTCGGCGGATGTGACGGTACGCGCGCTGCGACTCGCCCTCACCGCGTTGCCGCGCGACTGGCGGGAGGGCCCGATGCGGCGCGCCGCCGAGGAACGCGCCGCCCGACTGGCCGCCACCACCACGGACTGACCGGCCGCACCCGCGACCGTCGAGTCAGCCCTGCTCGACGTGGGGCTCGGTGGGGCGTTCCACGGCGGCCCACGGCTCCTTGCCGGGCAGTGCGGCGCCGGTCGGGCAGGTGCGCCGGTAGTCGCACCAGCCACAGCGCGGGCCGGGCGTGGTCGGGAAGGCGTCGTCCGGATCGCCGCCATCAGCGACCGTGCGCTCGGCCGCCATGATGTCGCGGGCGGTCTCCTCGGCCCGGGTCACCTGTCGCGCCAGCGACTCGACCGTGTGCTCGTGCGCGGCGACCGTGCCGCTGGGCAGGTGGTGCAGCTCGACCCGGCGGCACGGCCGGCGGAACACCCGCTCGGCGGCGTACGCGTAGAGCGCCAACGCCTGCGAACCCCGCGCGTCGTCGGTGTCCAGCCCGGTCCGGCCGGTCTTGTAGTCGACGATGACCAGCTCCGGGCCCTGTGCACCGGGCCGGGAGTCGATCCGGTCGGCGCGGCCGTTGAACGCCAGCACCCCGGTCTTCACCGCCACCACCCGCTCCACCCCGAGCGGCTCGTCCGCCGGATCCAGCCCGCCGACATACGCCTCGAGCCAGCCCAGGGCGCGCCGGTAGGCGTCGCGCTCCTGCTCGTCGTCGCGGTAGCCGTCGCGTACCCAGGTGCCCTTGAGCAGGGTGGGCAGCACCTCGGGGCGGCGCCGGTCGGCGGGCAGCGCGTACCAGTTCTTCAGCGCGGTGTGCACGCTGGCGCCGAGCGAGTTGTGCGCCCATGGCGGGCCCTTCGACGGCGCGGGACGGTCGACGTAGGAGTAGCGGTAGCGCCGCGGACAGTCGGCGTACGCACCAAGCTTGCTCGGCGTGCAGACGAACAGCCGCTCCGGCATGCCCTCGAAGCCGAGCTGCTCGGGCTGCGCGTCACGTGGCCGGGGCGCACGGCCACCGGCGGCGGGTCGTCCGGCTGGGGAGGCTCGTCGCACGTCTGCGATCCTGCCATCCACCCCCGACAGTCCCGCCGCCCCGGTCAGCCGGCGGCGGTGAAGTCGGCCACGAAGGCGAAGATCGCGTCCGCGATGAGCTGCACGGCGATCGCGGCCAGCAGCAGTCCGGCGATCCGGGTGAGCACCTCGATCCCGCCAGGACGCAGGATCTTGACGATCCCGCCGGAGAAGCGCAGCACGATCCAGACCGCCAGCATCACCGCGACGATCGCGGCGGCGATGGCGGTGTAGTCCGCCGCCCGGTCCGCCTGCTGGACGAAGAGCATGGTCGCCACGATCGCACCGGGCCCGGCCAGCAGCGGCGTGCCCAGCGGCACCAGGGCGATGTTGGAGGTGGCCTGCTTGCTCGGATCGTCGGCCTTGCCGGTCAGCAGCTCCAGCGCGACCAGCACGAGCAGCAGCCCGCCAGCCGCCTGCAACGCCGGCAGATCGACGTGCAGGTAGGCGAGCAGCGTCTGACCCGCCACCGCGAAGACCACGATCACGCCGAGCGCCAGCGCGACCGCCTGCCAGGCGGCCCGGTTGCGTTCCCGGGCCGCCAGCGGGCCGGTCAACGCGAGGAAGATGGGCATCATGCCCGGCGGGTCGGTGATCACCAGCAGGGTCACGAAGACCTCGCCGAAGAGCTTGAGATCCACCCGGTCACCGTAGCCGCGCCCGACGGGACGGAAAACCAGGTCAGCCCGAAGCGACCTCGGTCACCCCGGACGAGGATGCGACGATCCGCTCGTACGCCTCGGGCCCGGTGGTGAAGGCGCCCAGCCGGACCGTCTTGTGAGTGCCGTGGAAGTCCGACGAGCCGGTCACCAGCAGGCCCAGTTCGGCCGCGAGCCCGTGCACGTGCGCCCGCTCGGCGGGCGAGTGGTCCTCGTGGTCGGCCTCCAGGCCGGCCAGGCCCGCCGCCGCCAGTTCGGCGATCAGCGAGTCCGGTGCGATCCGGCCACGCCGGGTGGCCCGAGGGTGCGCGAACACCGGCACGCCACCGGCCGCCCGGACCAGCCGGACGGCCTGGAAGACGTCGATGTCCTCCTTGGGCAGCCGGTACCGCTCCCCCAACCAGTCCGGCCCGAACGCCTCGGTGGTGGTGGCCACCAGGCCGGCCCGGATCAGCGCCTGCGCGATGTGCGGTCGGCCGACCGTCCCGCCGCCCGCCCCGGCCAGGATCTCCGGCCAGCTCACGTCGATACCGTCGGCCCGCAGCAGCGCCACGATCCGCTCACCACGCTCCGCCCGGGCGGCCCGCACCCGGGCCAGCTCGGCGACCAGCTCCGGGGCGTCCGGGTCGAAGAGGTACGCCAGCAGGTGCAGCGGCAACGGCGGCTGCTCGCCGTACCAGCGGCAGGACAGCTCCGCCCCACGGACCAGGCGCAGCCCGGGCGGCAGCGCCCGCAGCGCCGGCTCCCAGCCGGCGGTGGTGTCGTGGTCGGTGATCGCCACGACGTCCAGCCCGGCCCCGGCGGCGGCGCGGACCAGTTCCCCGGGGTCGAGCGTGCCGTCGCTGGCCGTGGAGTGGGTGTGCAGGTCGATCCGGGGGGTCATCGCCCGACGCTACCGGGCGCCCGGTCAGCCACCGCTCACCACCACCGGGCTTTCTCCCGGCCGGAGGCCGGGGATGGTGACCGGTGCGGCGGGGCGGCTGAGGCGGATCCGGTCGACGTCCACCCGCACCAGGCCGCCAGCGGTGTCGGTGTAGTACGCCGTGCCCGGGTCGTTCCAGAGCACCGTGCCGGTCATCGTCGGCCCGGCCACCTGCGGAACGGCGGACGAGCCGAGTTGTGCCAGGTCGACCAGCAGCGCCGCGTCCTGGTCCTTCGATCGCCCGTTGACCAGCAGCCAACGCCCGTCCGGCGACACCGCGCCCGGGCCGTCCCCGCCCAGCTCCGGCCCGCACTCCGGGCCGGCCGGAGCAAGGCCCTGCGTCGGGTCGAGCAGCGCCACGCAGGCGCGTCGCGGCGTGCCGGCGGCGACCTCGCCGACCAGGCGCCCGTCGGGCAGCGCGCCGAAGACCCGCGTGCTGGACCGGTCGGTGCCCTGGTCGAGCGGGCCGGGGCGGAGCTGCCAAAGCACATGCCCAGGTCGGTCGGGCGCGAGCCGCACCAGGACGGCGCCGTTGACGAACCGCAGCGGCACGGCCTCGGCCGGTGCCTCGGCGCGTACGGTGCCGGTCAGCTCGCCGTTGGCGATCCCGGCGGCGGACAGCACGGCACCCTGCTTCCAGGCGACCTGCTGCCCCTCCCCGTCTAGGACGATCTCGTCCGCACCGGCCAGCAGCACCTGCGCCGTGCCGTTCGGCGTCACCGCCCACAGGAAGCGACCGCTCGGGGTCGGTGCCCCGATGGCCAACCAGCCGCGGCCGTCGGCGAGGCGGTGTGCGCGTTCCACACCGCCGGTGCCGACGACGGTCACCCGCCGGCCCTGCGCGGTGGCGATCGTCCCGCCCAGCACCAGATCCACCTCGGCCAGCGGGGTTTCGGTGTCCGGTCCGGTCGGCGGTGCGACGGTCGTCCAGGCCCCCTCCGGCACCGGATCCGGCTCGCCGATCACCACGGAGTTGCCCGGCGGCGGGTCTTCGCCGAGTTGCATCGCCCCCGCGCTGACCGCCACGATCGCCACCGCGACCAGGCTCATCCCGGCCAGGTTACGGCGACGCTGGATGCGGTTCGCCCGCCGGATCACCGCACCCGCCGGATCGTCGGCGGGTGCCCGGGACGCCGCCGCCCGCCGGGAGAACGCCTCCCGGACGGCACGTTCCAGCTCGCTCTGCGACACATTCAATGGACGATCCGGAGTCCCGCTCGGGTTGTCACGACCTCCGGAAACAGCGTTCACCGGTGTTCTCCCACCAGGGCCGCGTCCGGCTGGGGAGCGGCTGCTGGCGGCTGCTCGGGCCGGTCGGCCGGCCCGTCGGGTCGACCGACGGCAGCGCTCACGGCGATGCCGTCGGGGGAGACGCCGGTCGGCGCGCCGCCGGCCCGCCCGCCGAGGGCGACCGGCCGATCGACATCGCCTGGCAGCACGTCGACCGGGACGTCCCCGCGCCGTC
>NZ_JBFBAO010000166.1:0-14180 GCF_040682255.1 Micromonospora sp. NPDC051296
TCTTCACGCCAGTCGTCGTCTGCAAAGAAAGGCCGCTCGTGTCAGTCTTCCATGTGGTGGTCGGTGTCGTCACGGACGAGCGTGGGGAGGTCGACACCGGGCAGGTCGCCGCGCTGGCCGGGCTGTTCGCGCAGGTCTCCGATCCGCGTAGAGCGCGGGGTGTGCGGCATCGGCTCTCGGCGGTGTTGACCGTGCTGACCTTGGCGTTGTTGTGCGGGGCACGTAACTTCCGGCAGGCCGCGGACCGGGTCGCTGAACTCCCGCAGTCTCTGCTGGCAGCGGCGGGTGCCCGCCGGCATCCGATCCTCGGGATCCGGGTTTCACCCGGCCGGGACACACTGCGCCGGCTGGTCGAAGCGGTCGACGCGGCGGTGGTGGACCGTCTGGTCTGCGGTTGGCTGGCAGCCCGGCTCGACACAGTGGCCGGGTGTGGGCTGGCGATCGATGGCAAGATCGTCCGTAACTCCGGCGGCGGCAGCGGTCTCGACGTGCAGTTGTTCTCCGCGATGCGACACGACCGCGCCGTGGTTATCGCCCAGGTCCAGGTCCCGGCCGACACCACCGAGGTCACCCAGATCAAAGCGTTGCTGGACCCGATCGACATCACGGCGATGGTGGTCACCGCCGACGCCGCGCACCCCAACCGGGACACCGCCAGCTACCTGCTACGACGCCAGGCCGGCTATGTGTTCACCGTCAAAGCCAACAGACCCGCCCTGCTCGCCGCGATCACCAGCCGACTCCCGGCGGCAACCACTGCTACCAGCGCCGATGCCAGTGCCGAACACCGCAACGGCTACCGGATCACCCGCACAATCTGGACCGCACCCGCAGCCGGCATCGATTTCCCCGGCGCCGTCCAGGTGTTCCGGCTCCGCCGCGACGTCTACGCCTCGGACGGGCAACGCGTCAGCAAACAGATCATCCACGGCATCACCAGCCTGACCAGCACCGCCGCCGAGATCGCCGGCTACGTGCGCACCCACTGGTGGGTGGAAAACAAAATCCACTGGGTCCGTGACGTCCTGTTCGGCGAGGACACCCACCACGCCTACCTCGGCAGCGTCGCCCACGCCATGGCCGCCCTACGCAACCTCGCCATAGCCCTGATCCGCCTCGCCGGCCACACCCGAATCAAGCAGGTCATGGAACGTCACCACGCCGACAAACTACTCATCCCTGCCCTACTCGACGCATCCCGTCCATGATCAACTGACTTTGCTTTGGCTCTGGGCCACCATCGCCGGCATGACCCGCCGCATCACCCGCAGCCGGCCAGCCCGACGGCAGGCAAAGCGCACTTCATCTGGACCTGATCAAGTCCCTCTCAAACACGCCCTCTCAGACGGCAGCCGTCAAGATCCCAGAGGCGACGCGCCGGCACTCCAACGCTCAAAGAGTTAGGAGTTCCAAGTCGGGCCTACCGCTCGTACCACCCTATCGCCAGTTTGCATCCGGAAAAAGCGCATTCGTGCTGAGGAGCGGCCAACTTGCTCTTTCGTGGCCATCGAGGCGAACCGGCAGCTCCGGCTATTCCGTGAGCAATGCCAATCATGTATGCCGATGTTCACCTTTGCGGGAACATCGGCATGCGTGACTGACAAAACGCCGGACGCGCCGGGTAGACCCGCTGGCCATCGTGGACGCCGAGCCGCCACCGAGGTCGGTGCAAGCCTTACGGGAAGACGGGTCCGCCGGCATGGCGATGCGCATCCGGTCGCACGCCAGCTGGCCAAGGGTGAGCCTGATGACTTGGAGTCTCGTGCTGGAGGCTACGATTCACGGCGATTAAACCGTTCGGCCATCTATCCACAGCAGGTGGCTCTGCTAACTTCTACGACATTGGGGATTGCCGATGTTGGCTCAGTTGACGAGTTGGGTGGAAGACGGGCGCGGAGCAGAGCCGCCAGAGTTGGCGTGAGTTCGGACTGGCATAGATCACCTTAATCGCCGCGTTCGCAGCGCCGGTTACGTAATGGCGAGGGAACAACGAACCTCGATCATCTCTATGAGGCTGCGTCGTATGCCTGGGCTCGGCTCGGGAGTTCCTGGATGTCGGGGAACCTCCCTTGGATCACGGCCACGCCCAGGGGTGTAAGAGTGTGAAGCACCATGTTGAGGTTGCGACGGGTAGTGATCAGGCCGGCCTCGCGCAGGACGGAGGTATGCTGGCTGGCCGCAGCGGTGGAGACGCCAAGCTTGCGACCCAACTCGCTGGTGTTGCAGGTGTCGGTCAGGGTGCGCAGTATGCCTGACCGCGTACGACCGAGCAGGGCCGCCAGCGCTCGGTCGGCGGAGCCGGTGACGCTCCACAACGAATCGATCGCCAGTTCGTCCAGGGGTACCGGATAGACCAGGACCGGCGCGCCATCCTCGCCGTCGGCGGGCTCGTAGACGGCCGGCTCTTGGCGGAAGACGGAGGGCAGAATGGCCAGCCCGCGGCCCCCCAGTTTGATTTCCTCATAGCGGCTGTCCGCCGTGATGATCTGCAAAACCGGTAGTTGCCACCGAACCTGGGGATGTAGCGTCGCAAGCAGGCCGGTTAGGCCGCTGCTGAGAGCGCTGCGGCCGCGGGCATCCCGGTCGGCTACGAGCAGCGCCTGGATGCGGGACCAAAACGGCGCCAACGCCACCTGATGAAATCGGGCCATGGTGGCGACCATGTCGTCGTGACGACGCGGTCTGATCCCGGCGCCCGCGATGGAGATCGGACTACTGTCGGGATCGCCCCCGGTCAGCGCGCTTGGTGATAAATGAACCGAACGTACGATTTCGGCAATCGAACGGCGGGAGGATCCGTCGCAGCGAAGTCGCGCCTGCGTCATCGATTTCCATCGATCAAATAGCGGGCTTCCACCCTTACTGCTGTATAGATCCATTGCAAACAGGGTCTCAATTATCGGCGCACGGACCGCCAGGACCCTAATTCTAGCCAGATCATCAATCGTGAATTTTACTCGGATCACCGTTTCCCCCGTTAATCCGGCACTCAGATGGCAGCGAGCAGCGCATGCAACAGCAAAACGAGCGACACCTCGGCGTCCTTCCGCCCAGCAAATGCCGCCACTCACCGCGAAGGACCAATCCATGCACAACCGCAGAATTTCCTGCGAAAATCTATCGACCGACACCACTCTAAGCATCAGCGTTCCCAGCTAGCCCCCGCAAGCCATGTACCCCATGGACTGATCTCCATGGATTCCAGCAGACCGGGGAGCGCGCCCGCAAGACCTTAAGGAGGACGCAAAATGTGCGTCCCCAATATTCGCATTCGGGAAGCTCGTCACTAATGTCTAGTCGCCAACTTGCGCCCGATGCGCTACGGACATGGCCGGCCCGACCTCGATTCGTCAGAGGGTTTCGATCCATGCCTGGCGGTGTCGACTTGACCGGTTTGCCCGTCTGTAGTGAGTGTGGGCCGGCCGCGCGCTGCGGGTGCGCCGGGTCTCCGTGGCCGGGGACTGTCTTTCTGCCGGTAGGGGCGGTTTCGGTGGGGTCAGGTGGTCAGCGGAAGTGTGGTCAGGCGTTGCCAGCAGAGCAGGAACGCTTCGGTCCAGGGCCAGGTGTCGGGGATGGACAGTGTTCGTCGGCGGGCGTGGGCGGTGAGTTTCGCGGGTAGGTGCAGCAGCCGGTAGCGCAAGGTGTCGGGTTCGGCATGTGCGAGGTCGGGTTGGTCGTGCAGGCCGAGCAGTCTGGTCCAGGCGGCCAGGTCGGCGGCGATGTTCGCGGCGAGGACCCAGCCTTGATTGACGGTCCAGGACTTGCTGGGCAGGTTGCGCAGGGCTACGACCCCGCAAGAAGGCCCGGGCAGCCTGGGAACGGATCGTCAAAGCAGTTCCCAGGTACTTCGCCCACTGGGCCCGGGTCAACACACCCCGGATGATCAAGATGGCAAAAGCGGAGTGACCGGAGACGGTCTCGCTCCGTTCCCTGGGAGCCCGGGGTGTGCGATTGCCCCGGGCGACCCGACGCTGATCAACAGGGCTGTTCCAGGGGACAGCCTGCCCACTCCCATCGGCGCCATCGACCACGAACACCGACCTCGGGTTCGCGAGCCCCGCCCACGCCGCTATCCCTCACGTTCTTCTTCGGTAGATCCGCCAGCAGCACCCGCATCATCAGGCCGAACGCGGGTTTGGGCTACGGTCGGGCAGCAACCATCCCGGCCCTCGAAAGGCTCATCAGTCGGCATCCATACCTGCAGATCCTCAGTTGCTGTTACGCGCTGGCTGACCAGAACAGGTACTGGCGGAGGCCATACATCAGGGGCAACTCGAACTCCTGCTCGCGGCCCGCTGAAATGCCGAATACCTCGCCGTACACGACCACGTGATCGCCCACCAGATCGGTTTGACTCACCCGGCAATCGGCCACGGTGTGAGCATCATCGATCAGGTGTGGGCCGGCGGTGTACTCCCCCGACCGCCATCGCACCCGGGTGAACCGCTCGGAATCGCCGGAGGCGAACAGTTCCGCGGTCGGGCGGGCCCGATGATGCAGGAAGTTCACAGCGAACGCGTAACGTCGCAGCACGGCGTCCAGTGTGGGACTTCCCTGGCGCAGGCACACCAGTAGAGTCGGCGGGCTCAAAGACACGCTGCACACCGAGGAACACGTCATCCCACGGGGTGCGCCGTTGTCGTCCTCGGTCGTGATGACCGCTACCCCGGTGGGAAACCTGGACATCAGTGCCCGGAACTCCGGGGCTGGCACCCAATCGAGAGCTGGTAGTGGTGACTGAGTCATTACTCGGCCCCTTTCAGCGTCGGTGCCGCCGCAGTCGACGATGCTGCGGTCCGCCATCTGGTCAGCCAGTCGACCAGCGAGTACAGCGGCCCGGTCATCCCCGTCGTCACCACCGCCATCACGACCAGGGCGAGGTAGAGCATCGGTGAGAGGATGCCTGCGGTGTAGCCAGCGTGCAGGACCAGCAGTTCGGTCAGGCCGCGGGTGTTCATCAGGATGCCGAGGCGCAGGCCGCCTTGCCAGCCCAGGCCCGCAGCCATTCCACCGAGCAATCCACCGCCGACCTTGCCGAGGACCGCAAGGAAGATGGTCGCCACGATCAGCCCCCACGGCGCCGCCTCCACCTTGTCAACGAAGATGTTCGCGCCGGTCACCACGAAGAACACCGGGACGAGCCGTACGCCGAACCCACGGATCTTCTCGGTGACGTGGTCCCAGACCTCCGACGATTCTCTCGCGGGCAGAGCCAGGCCAACGAGGACCGCGCCGAAGATGTCGGTCAGCCCCAGGTCCTTCAGGAGCATGGAGGCCGCGAATGCCCCGACCGCCACGGTCACGGTGGCAAACCTCGGCGCGCGGTCGCAGGCACCGGTGATCCGTTCGGCCCGAAGGATGCGGGACACCAGGAACGCTCCGACGCAGCACGCCGTAAGCACGCCGAGCAGCGCCAGGGCGTGCCCGGCGTTCCCGGAGCTCAGTCCGATAGCGAGCGCCAGCAGGAACCAGGCGGCCACGTCGATGGCGATCGCGGCGGTCATCGCGAGCTTGCCGATCGGCGTGCCGAGGATCCCGCGGTCACGCAGGATCCGCGCCAGCACCGGCACCGCCGTCACCGACAGGGCCACCGCCATCAGTAGGAGGAACGCCGGCGTAGGGGCCTCTCCCCGCAGCATGGGATTGCCGTCGAGGTGTAGCCACATGGCCAGGACGACACCGCTTACCGCGGCCAGCAGGAACGCCCACGCCGTGATCCAGCCGACCTGCCTGCCGCGCGACCGGCTCCAGCCGGACCGCGCCTCATGGACGATTCCGACGACGAACAGCACCAGACCGACATGCCCGACGAGCTTCGCGCCGTGCAGCACGTCGTCCGGAAGCACCGCCTTGAGCAGGCCAGGGCCGCCGGCCCACAGAATCGCCGGGGCCAGGAACACGCCCGCGACGATCTCGCCGATGACGCGGGGCTGGAGCAGCGCCACGGCGAGCCGGCCAGCGACCTGGGCGATCAGCAGGATCGCGCCGACGGCAAGGACAAGGTGGACGGCGGTCACGCCGTCGTTCAGACTGCTCATGTCCGTGACGACGCGTACGTCCGGGCTAGGTAGTCGTGCTGGCTGGGTAACCGATCGACCAGAGACTGAGCCTGGTCGCGTACGAGCTGGAATTCCTTCATCGCCGCGGTGCCGTCGAGCAGGCGCAGCGCCGACGACCGCCGCAACGGGATGCCGCCGAGACCGAGGAGCATGACCACATACGAGTACGGCTCGAAGCCGTGGTATTGCGGGAAGATCGAGCTGGCGTCCGGCAGTCGGACCCGCCACTGCTCGATCCGCTCAGCTAGTGCGTCGGGCAGCGGCCGGGTCTTGGCGTCCCGCCAGTAGTCGTTGTCGGCGCGGGCGGCGGCGTAGTAGTGCAGCACCAGGAATTCGCGCACGCCGTCCATCACGTTGCCGACCTGCCGGTTGTACGCGTCCCGCAGGCGCGGGTCCCAGTCCTCGCTCGGGAAGTGCTTGACTAGTTGCTCGATCGCGTTCTGGATGAAGAAGATCCCGGTGGACTCGAGCGGCTCGACGAAGCCGCTGGCCAGGCCGACCGCGACGCAGTTGTTGACCCACGAGTTGCGGCTACGTCCGATGCGCATCCTGATGTGGTTGGCATCCAAGCCGTCGGCGGCAGGCCCGACGAAGGCACGCAAGGCGTGCTCGGCCTGCTCGGGCTCGCAGTACTGGGAGGAGTAGACGTACCCGGTGCCGATCCGGTTGAACAGCGGGATCGTCCAGGTCCAGCCGGCCTCCATCGCGGTGGCGGTGGTGCACGGACGCAGGCCCCGCTTCGCGGTGTCGACCGGCACCCGCAGCGCGACCGCGCTGTCGTTGGGCAGGGTCTCCTGATAGGACACGAAGGGCTCGTCGAGCGCCTTGTTGATCAGCAGGCCGCGGAATCCGGTGCAGTCGATGTAGAGGTCGCCCTCGAGGTCACCGCTCTCCTTGGTGGTGATCCGGCTGATCCAGCCGCGCTCGTCGAGGACCACCTGGGTCACGTCGTCGCGCACGTGGCGTACGCCGCGGGCGACCGCGAACTTGGCCAGGAATCCGGCCAGCAGGGTGGCGTCGAAGTGGTACGCGTACGGGAACTGGGTGTCTTGCTCGTCCATCGTGTTGCGGATGCCGGACCGGGCGGAGCCGGCCAGTGACCGCTCGAACAGGGAGCCGTCTGACTGGCGCGGCGAGCGCAACGCCTCGACCAGCGAGGGGATGACGAAGCAGTCCCGGTCGAAGCGGGCGCCCGGGTTGTGGTGTAGCCACCACTCCGGCAGGTTGAACCCCGCTACCGCGCGCATTCGCTCGAACGGGTGGTAGAAGGTGTGCCCCTTCGCTCGCCAGTTCTCGAACCGAATGGCCAGTTTGTACGTGGCGTGACACTCGGGCATCCATTCCGCCTCGTGCAGCCCGAGATAGTTGAAGAAATGCCGTACCGTGCTGAAGGTTGCCTCACCGACCCCGATTGTGGAGACGTTCTTTGATTCAACCAGGGTGATATCGATCCGGTCGCCAAATGCCGCACGCAGGTAGGACGCGGTCATCCAGCCGGCGGTACCGCCGCCGACGATCACAACTCGTTGTGGCATTTGCGGCCCTTTCCGTACGGTTTTAAGTCATAGCTGAATGACTTCGGCCCCGGCCGTGAAATGGCCGTTCGCGGCTCGAAGGCCGCTGGATCGGAAGATTTGGCGAGTGGACCGTAGCATCGCTCCGGCCACTATCGACACTCCCTTAAGCTGGAGCAAAAAGACCCCGACGGCGGCCTTGACCCCAGTTCCAGAGCGTGGCTACGCTCGCCCTGTCGACAGGCGTCGTCCAACAATTATCGCCAATCTTCGGCCGACCATCATTCGCCACCATGTAGCGAATGCGCGATTTCCTTCGTCGCCGACAATCACGCCTCCCCGGCTATGCCGGAAGTGGACGCAAGAGGAGATGGTAATGGCCTGGGAGAGCCTGATGTCGATCGTGCGCGGCCACGCTGCCCGGAGTCCGCAGGCGCCAGCCGTGGGGATCCTGACCCAGTCCGATTCGGCGGAATCCGCGGACTGGTGGTCGTACGCCGAACTGGACCTCGAGGCCCGCCGGGTCGCCGGGATGCTGCGCCGCGAGTGTGCGCCGGGCGACCGCGTGGTGCTCGCCTATCCGAGCGGGCTGCCGTTCGCGGCCGCTTTCCTCGGCAGCCTCTACGCGGGCCTGGTGGCCGTACCGGCGCCGATGCCCGGCCGGTACGCCTACCAGCAGCGCCGGCTGGCCGGCATCGTGGAGGACGCTGGCGCCGCCGTGGTGGCCACCGACAGCACTAACCTGCCGGCGGTCCGCGACTGGGCCGGCGCGCTGGCCGCGCCGGCGATCTGCCTGGCGACCGACACTGCGGAAGTCAGGGAGGGCACCCCAATCGATGACCCGGTGGAGCGCCCCGAGCCGGACCAGCCCGCGATCCTCCAGTACACCTCGGGTTCCACCGGCAACCCGAAGGGTGTGGTGATCACGCACGGGAACCTGCTGCACAACGGGCGAGCGCTGATCGAGGTCTTCGGCTTCGGCACGGACAGCACGATGGGCGGCTGGCTCCCACTGTTCCACGACATGGGCCTGCTCGGCATGCTCACGCCCGCGCTGCTGGCCGGCGGGCGCTGCATCCTGGCCCAGCCGGTCGACTTCCTCAAGCGCCCGTACCTGTGGCTGCGGATGGTGGACCGGTGGGACGTGGACTTCTCCCCCGCGCCCAATTTCGCGTACCAGCTCTGCGCCCGCATCGTCACCGACAAGCAGATCGCCGGTCTTGACCTGTCCCGGTGGCGGTACGCGGCGAACGGTTCCGAGCCGATCCATGCTGCCTCGCTGGAGGCATTCGCCGCCCGGTTCGCCGCGTTCGGCTTGCGCCCGGAGGCGCTTACGCCGTGTTACGGCATGGCCGAAGCCACCGTGTTCGTCACTGGGTCGCCGCACGGCCGGCCGACCGTGCTGACCGTCGACCCGGACGAGCTGGCGGCGCACCGGCTGCGCCCGGCGGACCAGGGTCGGCGACTGGTCGGCTGCGGCGCCGGACCACACCTGGCGATCCGGATCGTCGACCCGGAGTCGCGCGCGACCCTGCCGGACGGCGAGATCGGCGAGATCTGGATGCGCGGCGCGAGCGTGTCACCTGGCTACTGGGGCAACGCTGCGGCCACCGCGGCCACGTTCGGCAACCGCACCGGCGACGAACCGCACCACTACCTGCGCTCGGGCGACCTCGGCGTGCTCCACGAGGGCCACCTGTACATCACCGGCCGGATCAAGGAGACACTGATCATCAACGGCCGCAACCTCTACCCGACCGACATCGAGCACGAGTTGCGCGCGCATCATCCCGAGCTGGGCGACGTCGGTGGGGTCTTCACCGTGCCGCTCGCCGGTGACGAGCACGGCGACGAGCAGGGTCTCGTACTCACCCACGAGGTGAGCGGCCGGCCGTCGGCGGAACATCTGGCAAGCATCGCGAGCGCGATGCGGCACACGGTGGCCCGCGACTTCGGCGTACGGGTGGCCGCCGTCGCCCTGCTACGGCGCGGCAGCACGCCACGCACCACGAGCGGCAAGATCCAGCGGACGGTGCTCCGGCAGATGTACCTCGACGGCGGCCTTCAACCGCTGCACCACACCGTCGATTCGTCGCAGCAGCCCGCGCAGGTGGTCACCCCTGCGACCGCATTCTGACCGGATACCCGAGGAGCACCCATCGTGAACGAGTCCTGGCTCCCGCTGGAGATCACCCCGAGCTCGGCCGACGTGCCGGTCACCGCATCGGGACTGATCGAGTACCTCTCCGGCCTGGACGACCTGGGCGCGACGCTCACCGACGCGAAGGCAATCGTGTTCCGCGATTTCGCGGTCGCCGAGTCCGAGGTGGACGCCGTGCTCAACCTGCTGCTGCCCAAGCGGCTGGCGTACGTGCACGGCAACTCACCGCGCACCAAGGTCGGCCGCAACCTTTACACGTCGACCGAGTACCCGCCCGAGTACACGATCTCGATGCACAACGAGCTGTCGTACGCGCACGCCTGGCCCGCCCGGCTCGCGTTCTTCTGCAGCAGGGCGGCGGCAACCGGCGGTGCCACTCCGCTGGTGGACGGCGAGCGCTGGCTGGCGGCCCTCGACGAGGACGTCCGCACCGCGTTCGAGGGCGGCGTGCGCTACCACCAGAACCTGCACGGCGGCCTCGGCCTAGGCAAGAGCTGGCAGAACACGTTCGAGACGGACGACCGCGACGATGTGGAAAAGTTCCTGGCCGGTGCCGAGGCGACCTGGGAGTGGACCGGCGACGGCGGGCTGCGGGTCAGTCAGGTCCGGCCGGCCACCACCCGGCACCCGGTGACCGGCGCGTTGGTCTGGTTCAACCAGTCCGACCAGTGGCACCCGGCCGCGCTGGGTGACGAGACGGCCCGCGAGCTAGCCGAGATCCTCCCGGTCGAGGACCTGCCGCAGTGGGTGACGTTCGCCGACGGAAGCCCCATCCCGGACGAGTACGCAGTACAGGTCCGCGACCGCGGCCTGGCCGAGGCGATCGATGTGAACTGGCGCACCGGGGACCTGATGTTGATCGACAACCTTCTGGTCGGCCACGGCCGCCGCTCCTTCACTGGTGAGCGGCGCGTGCTCGTCGCGATGTCGGACTAAGGGAGACATGATGACATCGACGGGCTATGACGAGAAGTCGGAACGCTGGCTCACCGAGGAGGACCGGGTACGCCGGTCCCAGGAAACGGGCGGGGAGCCGATCCTGACCTTCGACGAGAAGGTCAACCCTTTCGCCGGCTACCTGAACGCGGACATCCTGCACACGTTGCAGAACCCGCGCACCAAGGGTCATGGTGAGCCGGCCTTCCTGATCATGGGCCAGGTGATGGAGCTGCTGTTCAAGCTCAGCCTCACCGAGGTACGCCAGGCCCGGGACTGCCTGGACGCCGACGACCTGCGCGGCGCACTGTGGGTGCTGCGCCGGCTGCTGCGCTCGCAGGAGATGCTGGTGCAGACCTGGCAGGTGCTCAGCGCCCTCTCCCCCACCGAGTACGCCGCATTCCGCGACTCGCTCGGCGAGGGCTCCGGCTTCCAGTCCTACATGTACCGGCAGCTGGAGTTCACGCTGGGCAACAAGAACCCGCGGCTGCTCGAACCGCACCACAACAACCCGGCGGTGTATGCCGAGGTGGTGCGGGCGTTGCACGAGCCGAGCCTGTACGACGCCACGCTGCGCCTCATGCAGCGGCATGCCCTCCCAATACCGCAGGAGCACCTCGATCGGGATCCCGCGCAGCCGTACCAGGCGTCCGACGAGGTCGTCCGCGCGTGGCTGGCGGTGTACCGTGAGCCGCAGCGCTGGGGCGAGGTGTACGAGCTGGGCGAGGCCCTCACCGACGTGGCGCACCAGTTCGGCCGCTGGCGTAACGACCATTTGCTCACCGTCGAACGCATTCTCGGCCACAAGGTCGGCACCGGCGGCACCAGCGGCGTCACCTGGCTGCGCCGGATCGCCGAGCACCGGTTCTTCCCGGAACTGTGGCAAGTCCGGTCGGACATCTAGGCCACAGCATGCCGGACTTGATGATCGAAACGAGAGGCCTGCGCCGCGACTTCGGCAGTACGCGGGCCCTGCGCGGTGTCGACTTACAGGTACCTGCCGGGCACGTGCTCGGTCTGCTCGGGCACAACGGCGCCGGCAAGACCACGGCGGTCAACATCCTGGCCACCCTGCTGCCACCGACCGGAGGCTCCGCGACGGTGGCCGGCTTCGACGTGGTGCGGCAGGCCGCCGAGGTACGCAGGCACATCGGGCTCACCGGCCAGTTCGCCGCCGTTGACGCGGACATCTCCGGCCTGGACAACCTGATCCTGCTGGCCCGCCTGCTCGGGGCCGGCCGGCAGCAGGCGCGCCGCCGCGCGGAGGAGTTGCTGGCCGTGTTCGACCTGGCCGCTGCGGGGCGACGCAAGGCGGCTACCTATTCCGGCGGCATGCGCCGCCGGCTGGACCTTGCCGCTAGCCTGGTGGGTCACCCGGCTGTGCTGTTCCTGGACGAGCCCACCACGGGTCTCGACCCGGCGAGCCGTCTGCGGCTGTGGGAGCTGATCGAGGACCTGGTACGCGAGGGCACCGCGGTGCTGCTCACCACTCAGTACCTCGAGGAGGCCGAACGGCTGGCCGGGACCATCACTGTGCTGTCCCAGGGTGCCGTGCTGGCCGCGGGCCCGACCGAGCAGCTCAAAGCCGAGGTGGGCAGCCGAGCGGTGCGCGTCACGCCGGCCGGCGCGGCGGACGGTGACCGGGCTGCCTTGGCGCTGGCGGCCGCCGGCCTGCCGCCGGTCCGGGAACCCGGATCTGAGGTGCTCGCCGTCCCGATCGGTTCCACCGGCCAACTGGTCGCCGTGGTCCGCGCGCTGGACGAGGCAGGCGTTGAACCAGTCGAGCTGTCGGTGACCGAACCGACCCTGGCCGACGTCTACCTCGCGCTGACCAAGGCGCAGGACGACCGGGTACCGGCCCTTCAGGAGCAGACATGACGACCCTGACGCCTGCCCGGCTGCACGGCAGCAGCCCGCTCACCCAGCTCACCGTGCTCACCTCACGCTCGCTACGAGTCGTGGTGGCGGACTGGCAGGTGACGGTCTTCGGCTTGGTCCAGCCGATCTTCATGCTGCTGGTGATCAGCCAGGTGTTCGGCAGCATGGCGGACCCATCTCTGTTCCCGTCCGGCGTGAGCTACATCGACTTCCTGATGCCGGGCATTCTGATCACCACGGGCATCGGCCCGGCGATCGGCGCGGGCGTCGGCCTGATCAAGGACATGGAGAACGGCATCATGGCCCGGTTCCGGTCCCTGCCGATCCAGCTGTACTGGGTGATGTTCGGCCGTAGTCTGTCCGAACTGGTCCGGGCCGCCGCGCAGATCGGCGTGATGCTGCTCGGCGCTGTCGCGTTCATCGGCTTCGCACCGCCCGGCGGGGTGACCGGCGCACTCGGCACGCTGGGCATTGCGATCGCCGTCACCTGGTCGCTGACCTGGCTGTTCCTGGCGTTCGGGGCGTGTACCCGCAGCCCGCAGGCGATGCAGAGTCTCGGCTTCCTCGCGGTGTTCCCGCTGACGTTCGCATCCAGCGCGTTCGTGCCGGTGGCGGTGCTGCCCGGCTGGTTGCAGGCGGTGGCCGAAGTCAACCCACTCACCCCCGCCGTGGAGGCGGCCCGGCGGCTGACCCTGGACCAGCCAGTCGACGGCACCGTGGCGACTGCGGTGCTGGCCAGCCTCACCGTCGGCGCGGCCGCAATGGTGGTCGCGACGCTCGGCATCCGCCGCCGGGTCGCCCCGAACTGAGGCCGACACCGGTCACCCCCGACGAGACACCCAACGGCGCGTGGAGGACGCGATGCCCCTGGCGGCGATCAACGGAATACGGCTCAACTACGAGGTCTCCGGCTCCGGCGAGCCGGTCGTGATGGTGATGGGCACGGGCAGCGGCCGCCGGGTCTGGCAGCTGCACCAGGTGCCGGCCCTGACCGCGGCTGGCTATCAGGTCATCACGTTCGACAACCGTGGCATCCCGCCCAGCGACGAGTGCGCTGACGGATTCGCGGTTGCCGACCTGGTCGGTGACCTGGCCGGCTTGATCGAGCATCTCGGGCTTGGCGCCTGCCGGGTGGTCGGCACCTCGCTGGGCGCACAGGTAGCCCAGGAACTCGCGCTAGCCCGGCCCGGCCTGGTGACCCAGGCCGTGCTGATCGCCACCCGGGGCCGCACGGACGCGATCCGTGCGGCCCTGGCGCGCGCCGAGAACGCCCTGAACGACGCGGGGGTGACACTGCCGGCGGAGTACCGCGCGGTGGTGCAGACCCTCCAGATGCTCTCTCCTGCCACGTTGCGCGACGACCGCAAGATGGCCGACTGGCTGGATCTGCTGGAGCTGTCCCCGCCGCCCGGCCCTGGTGTGCGGGCACAGTACCGCCTCGACCCGATGAGCAACCGGCTGCCCGCCTACCAGGACATCCGGGTGCCATGTCATGTGATTGCGTTCGCCGACGACCTGGTGACCCCGCCGGAGCACGGCCGGGAGGTCGCCGACGCGATCCCGCACGCCACCTTCGACCTGATTCCAGGCTGCGGTCACTACGGCTATCTGGAGGATCCGGCGACCGTCAAC
>NZ_JBFBAO010000167.1:0-14112 GCF_040682255.1 Micromonospora sp. NPDC051296
AAGCGAGTACCGCTGCCAGTCCCGGCGAAGCGCACGGCGCCAGGTCCGGCGCGCGGAGCGTGGAACCGGCGGCCGGGTCGCCGGCGGGCCGGCCGCCGGAGCCGGCGAGGTCACCGTGCTCATCGCCGGCCCTGCGGCACCGGTACGGCGGCGGGCGCGACGCGTACCCGGGAGACCAGCTGCCGTTGGTGGCCGACCTCGCGTTCGTCGCCGACCAGCCGCAGCGCCAGACTCGCCACGATGCCGCCGCTGGAGCGGCCGAGACGGAGCTGCACGTCACCGGGCTCGACCACGCGCCGGCCGTGCACCCCGGTGAACGAGGTGACGTCGGCGGGGACCACGAAGGTGACCCGGGCTGCCGCGCCCGGCGCCACCGGCACCCGCGCGTAACCGACCAGGCGGACCACCGGTCGCGTGGTCTGCGCCACCGGGTCGTGCAGGTAGAGCTGCACCACCTCGGTGCCGGCCCGCGACCCGGTGTTGCGGACCGTGACGCCGACCGTCACCTCGCCGTCGACCGCCCAGCTCACCGGCTCGACGGTAGCGCCGGTGGCCCCGTTGGCGCTGGCCGGCTCGACCGTGAAGTCAGCCGTGCGATCGGTCGGCGCGGCGGTCGGCCCGGCGACCACTGCGGCGTCGCTCCAGCCGAAGGTGGTGTAGCTGAGCCCGTGGCCGAACGGGAACGCGGGCGTCGGGTCCACCGACGACACCTCGGTGCGGCGGCCCAGGACGGGGGAGAGGTAGGTGCCCGGCTGGCCGCCGGCGTGCCGGGGCACGCTCACCGGCAGCCGCCCGGACGGGTCGACCTCACCGGTCAGCACCTCGGCCAGCGCCTGTCCGCCGAGCTGGCCGGGGAAGAACGCCTGCACGATCGCGCCGGCGCGGTCCACCGCCGCGCCGAGCGCGTACGGCCGGCCGGAGAGCACCACCAGCACCACCGGTGTCCCGGTGGCCAGCACCGCGCGTACCAGCTCGGCCTGTACCCCGGGCAGCTGGAGGTCGACCGCGTCGCAGCCCTCGCCGGAGGTGCCCCGGCCGAACAGGCCGGCCCGGTCGCCCACGGCGAGCACGCACACGTCGGCGTCGGTGGCCGCCACCACCGCCGCGGCGATGCCGGCGGTGTCGTCCCCGGTGATGGTGGTGCCCGGCAGGTGGGTGAGCCGCGGATGCCGTTGTTGCAGTGCCTCGCGCAGCGACGGTATCTCCACCCCGGTCTCGTGCTCGGGGTACTGCGGGCCCACGTGCAGCGGGAACGAGTAGCAGCCGAGCATGGCCATCGGGTCGTCCGCGACCGGGCCGACCAGCGCGATCCGCTGGTCGGCGGCGAGCGGCAGCAGTCCGTCGTCGTTGCGCAGCAGGACCACGGACTGGCGGGCCAGCCGCAGGGCGACGGCCCGGTCGGCGTCGTCGTCCAGGCGCAGCCCGTCGACGTCGGCGGGCAGCTCCCGCCACCCGTCGTCGAGCAGCCCCAGCTCGATCTTCTGGATCAGCACCCGGCGCAGGGCGCGGTCTAGCAGGGCCTCGTCGACCTCGCCGGCTCGTACCGCCGCCACCAGCGGTGCGCCGTACGCGTCCACGGTGGGCAGTTCCACGTCGATGCCGGCGCGCAGGGCGAGCCGGGCCGCCTCGCCGGCGTCCGCGGCGACTCCGTGCAGGGTCTGCAGGAACCGGACGGCGAAGTAGTCGGCGACCAGGGTCCCGGTGAACCCCCACTGGTCGCGCAGCACCCGGGTCAGCAGCTCCTCGTCCGCGGCCACCGGCACGCCGTCGATCTCGGCGTAGGAGTGCATGACCGACCGGGCGCCGCCCAGCCGTAGGGCCATCTCGAACGGCGGCAGGATCACGTCGGCCAGTTCCCGGCGGCCCATCGGCACCGGGGCCAGGTTCCGCCCGCCCCGGGAGGCGGAGTAGCCGGCGAAGTGCTTCAGCGTCGCCACCACGCCGGCCCGTTCCAGCCCGCGCACGTACGCCGCACCGATCGTGCCGACCAGGTACGGGTCCTCGCCGATCGTCTCCTCGGTACGCCCCCAGCGGTAGTCGCGGGTTACGTCCAGCACCGGGGCCAGTCCCTGGTGGACCCCGGCGGCCCGCAGCGACCGGCCGATCCGCCCGGCCATCTCCTCGACCAGGTCGGGATCGAAGGCCGCACCCCAGCTCAACGGGGCGGGGTAGACGGTGGCACGCCAGGCGGCGAAGCCGGTCAGGCACTCCTCGTGGACCTGGGCCGGGATGCCGAACCGGCTGGCCGCCACGATCTGTGCCTGGGAGGCGGCCAGCGACCGGGCGCCGAGGATCGGGTCGACCGGCGCGGTGCCGAACGGCCGGGTCAGCTGGCCCAGGCCGTGACGGATCGCGTCCGGCCAGGGCGGGGTGTGCTCGACCAGGTCGGTCTGATGGGGCGCGACTCCCTCCCCGGAGGCGTCGGCGCCGACCCAGAGACCGACCAGCTGGGCGGCCTTCTCCTCCAGCGACATCAGCGGGATGAGCGCGTCGGCCCGTTCGTCGGGCCGCAGCCCCGGGTCGCGCCACCGATCGGCGTCCGGTGACGCCAGTCGATCGTCGACGGGCAGCTGACTTGTCATGCGAACCCCTCTGGCCGCGCCCGGGAGGTCGTCCCGGCAGGCCACGCCCACCGCCGTGGCGCACGGCGATTCTCGAAAATTTCGGAAACCAGCTCGGCATCTGTGTCGGGAACTTATGGGCGTCGACAGGACGTGTCAAGGGCCGGAAACGAACCGTCCACGCTGCACCTGCGGCGTAGGCAAGCGATTGCCGGACGCCCGGTGCCGGTCCCACCACCATCGACTGCTGTCAACGCCTACCCGCCGACGCCGTGCTACAGTTCTCCGAAATTTTCGGGATCGTTGCAGAGGATCGGATGACTGACGACCGATCGCCGACCGGGCTCGGCTCCGCGACGATCGCGACCATCGCGCAGGAGGTCGGCGTGTCGTCGGCGACCGTCTCCAAGGTCCTCAACGGGCGGTCGGACGTCGCGGCCGGGACCAGGGCGCGGGTCGAGGCCAGCCTGGAGCGACACCGCTACCGTCGCCGTGCCCGGCGGACGACCGGCGAGGGCCAGATCGACCTGGTGTTCCACGAGTTCGGCTCCGACTGGGCGTTGGAGATCATCCGCGGGGTCGAGGCGGTCACCTCCGCCACCCAGCTGAACGTGGTGCTGTCGCAACTGGGTGGCGCCCACCGACCGCCGCAGTCGTGGGTGGACGCGCTGATCGCCCGGCGCCCGCTCGGCGTACTGCTGGTCATGTGCAACCTGACCGACCAGCAGCGGCAGCAGTTGCAGCGCCAGGCGATCCCGGTCGTCGTGGTCGACACCGACAGCGCCAGCTCGGCCTCGGTGCCCACCGTCGGCTCGAACAACTGGAACGGCGGCCTGCTCGCCACCCGCCACCTGCTGGAGCTCGGGCACCGCCGGGTCGCGATCATCTCCGGTCCGCCGGACGTGCTCTGCGCCCGGGCCCGCACGGCCGGCTTCCGCTGCGCCCACGAGGAACTCGGCGTACCGGTCGACCCCGCCCTGGTCCGCTCCGGGAACTTCCACCTCGACGCCGGCTACACCCACGGGATCGAGCTGCTGAGCCGGCCGGACCGGCCGACAGCGATCTTCGCCGGGTCGGATTTGCAGGCGATGGGCGTCCTGCGGGCGGCCCGCCAGCTCGGCCTGGACGTTCCCGGTGACCTGTCCGTGGTCGGCTACGACAACCTCCCGGTCGCCGCCTGGATCGGCCCGGCACTGACCACGGTCAACCAGCCGCTGCGTGACATGGCCGGCACGGCGACCCGGATGCTGCTCGACCTCGCCCGCGGGGTCGCCCTGCCGCCCAGCCGGATCGATCTGGTCGCCGAGCTGGTGGTACGCGAGAGCACCGCACCGCCGCCCCCCACCTGACCGCCCAGCTGCGAGGATCCATGCCCCTGTTCGACCTGCCCCTCGACCAGCTGCGGCAGTACGCGCCCGTCGTGCCGGAGCCCGCCGACTTCGACGCGTTCTGGCGCGCCACCCTGCGGGAGGCGGCGGCGCGGCCGGTGCTGGTCGACGTCCGGCCCGAGCCGACCGACCTGCGCCTGGTCGACACCTGGGACGTCACCTTCGCCGGTTTCGCCGGTGACCCGGTCCGGGCCTGGTACACCCGGCCGTCCGGACTGGACGAGCCACTGCCGGTGGTGGTGGAGTACGTCGGCTACGGGCGCGGCCGGGGCCTGCCGCACGAGCGCCTGACCTGGCCGGTCGCCGGCTACGCCCACCTGCTCATGGACGCCCGGGGCCAGTCCGGCCAGTACGGCGTGGGTGACACGGCCGACCCGCACGGCGCCGCGCCGGGCGGGCCGTGGCCGGTGACCCGGGGCATCCTGGCGCCGGAGGGCTACTACTACCGGCGGCTCATCACCGACGCGGTGCGCGCGGTCCAAGCGGCCCGAGCCCTGCCCGGAGTCGATCCGCAGCGGGCGGTCGCCGCCGGCAACAGTCAGGGCGGTGGGCTGGCCCTCGCGGTCGCCGGGCTGGTGCCCGATCTCGCCGCGCTGATGAGCACCGCGCCGTTCCTCTGTCACGTCCAGCGGGCCATCGAGATCACCGACGCCGCACCGTACGGCGAGATCGTCAACTACCTCGCTGTCAACCGGGAGGCCGAACCCGCGGTGCGGCGGACCCTCTCCTACGTCGACGGCGTCTGCTTCGCCCGTCGGGCCTTCGCGCCGGCCCACTTCGCGGTCGGGCTGCGCGACGTCGTGTGCCCGCCGAGCACCGGGTTCGCCGCGTACAACCAGTACGGTGCGGCCAACGGTGGCGCGGAGCCGGTTGCCCGGACCATGCACGTGTACCCGTTCAACGGCCACGAGCACGGCGACGCCACCCACGTACGGCGCCAGCTGCGCTGGCTCGCCGACGTGCTCGCCGGGCCCGCCCCGGCGGTCACGCTGCCCCGCGGTGCGGTGCTGGCTGACAGTTCGGCGCTGCCCACCTGATCGATTACCGGTCGGCGTCGCCGAAACTTTCGGAGCCGGCGGCCTGGCCTGCGCGACCGTCCTGCCGTGGTGTGGGCCGGATCCGGAGGCGGGCGCGGGTCCACAAAAGACGACCGGAGTGCGTTGAGCTTTCGGACGTGTTTCGATACTGTTTTCGATAGAACAGCCTCGAACTACTCATGATGGCCGGCTGAATGCACCGGCCGGCGCGGCTCCCGGGCGACCGCGTCGGCGACGGGGAGGGCCATCGTGCTGGGCAGTGGTCGGGGCCGGCTTCCCATCAGCACGGCTTCGTCGAAAGGCTCATGCCATGAACAACGCCTTCGCCCGCGCCAGCGGGCGCCCGGCGACCCGACTGCGACCGCGTACCGCGCTGGTCTCGGCCGCGGTCGGTCTCGCCATCGTCGCCACCAGCGTGGTGGTGGCCTCCAGCGCCAGCGCGGCGACCACCCTGGGCGCGTCCGCGGCCGAGAAGGGTCGCTACTTCGGCGCCGCGGTGGCGGCGTACAAGCTCTCCGACACGACCTACGTCGGCATCCTCAATCGCGAATTCAACTCGGTCACCCCCGAGAACGAGATGAAGATCGACGCGACCGAGCCGCAGCAGGGGCAGTTCAGCTTCGCCAACGCGGACCGGATCGTCAACCACGCCCGGGCCAACGGCATGCAGGTGCGCGGCCACACCCTGGCCTGGCACTCCCAGCAGCCCGGCTGGATGCAGAACATGTCCGGCACCGCGCTGCGTAACGCGATGCTCAACCATGTCACGCAGGTGGCCACCTACTACCGGGGCAAGATCCACTCTTGGGACGTGGTGAACGAGGCGTTCGCCGACGGCAGCAGTGGTGCCCGGCGTGACTCGAACCTCCAGCGCACCGGCAACGACTGGATCGAGGCGGCGTTCCGTGCCGCGCGGGCCGCCGACCCGGGCGCCAAGCTCTGCTACAACGACTACAACACCGACGACTGGAGCCACGCCAAGACGCAGGCCGTCTACAACCTGGTCCGCGACTTCAAGAGCCGGGGCCTGCCGATCGACTGCGTCGGCCTCCAGTCGCACTTCAACCCCAACTCGCCGTACCCGAGCAACTACCGCACCACGCTGTCCAGCTTCGCCGCCCTCGGGGTGGACGTGCAGATCACCGAGTTGGACATCGAGGGCTCCGGCACCACGCAGGCCGAGACGTACCGCCGGGTGGTCACCGACTGCCTCGCCGTCGCCCGCTGCACCGGCATCACCGTGTGGGGCATCCGCGACTCCGACTCCTGGCGGGCCAGCGGCACCCCGCTGCTCTTCGACAACAACGGCAACAAGAAGGCCGCGTACAACGCGACCCTCGAGGCGCTGAACGCGGGTGGCACCACGCCGCCGCCCACCACCACGCCGCCGCCGACCACCCCGCCGCCCACCACGCCTCCGCCCACCACCCCGCCGCCGACCACCCCGCCGCCGGGCGGTGCCGGCTGCACCGCGTCGATCTCGCTGAACTCCTGGACCGGCGGATTCGTCGCCACCGTACGGGTCACCGCCGGCTCCACCAGGCTGAACAGTTGGGCCGTGAACATCGGGCTGCCGTCCGGCACCACGCTGGTCAACACGTGGAACGCCCAGCCCAGCGGCAGTAGCGGCAACGTGACCTTCCGCAACGTCAGCTACAACGGCACGGTCAACCCCGGCACCAGCACCGAGTTCGGCTTCCAGGGCAACGGTGTCGGCCCCACCGCCACCCCCACCTGCACCGCCAGCTGAGATGTAAGGAAGGGCCCCTTCTTAACGCCTCGCGCATAGGAAGGGGCCCCTCTTAACCGCCCATCGATCAGCAGCGGCTAATGGTCGAGTTGTTCAGGGTGATGTTGCTGATGGTCAGGTTGGTCGCGCAGGGGTTCTCCACGATCCGGCTGTTGACCAGCGTGAAGTTGCGCAGGGTGAGGTCCCGGTTGCCGGGGAACCCGCTACGCGCCGCCAGCCGCACCTCGCCGCCGCCGCTGATCGTGCCGCCACCCGCCGCGATGTCCACCCCGTAGCAGTTCTCCAGCAGGATCGCGTTGTTGCCGGTGTTGGCGATGTCGACCCGGTTGATCGCCGTACCGCCGGATTCGGAGACGCAGAAGACGCCCCGGCCGCCGCCGCGCGCCCGGACGGTGCCCACCCGGATGTTGATCGGGTAGGCGGAGCCGACCCGGCCAGCCCGGTTGGCGACGCGGAACGCCGCGTAGCCGGTGCCGGTGCCCGCGTTCTCCGCGTCGACGGTGGTCACCGTCGCGTTGATGGTCTCGTTGAGCAGCAGTCCGGATTCGCCGACGTTGCGGGCGGTCACGGTGCCGACGGTCAGCCCGTCCACGCCGTACGTCTCCACGGCGTGCGAGCTGGCGCCGGAGACGTAGACGTTGTCGATGCGGACGTTGCGGGTCCACTGGCTGGTGTCGCCCCGGTTGTCGATGCGTACGCCCAGCCCGCCGGAGAGCCGCATGTCGATCTGGCCGAGGATCACGTTGGTGACGTTGCGCATGAAGATGCCGTACAGCGGGGAGCCGGTGACGGAGAGATTCTGCACCTCGACCTGGGTGGTGCCGCGCGAGTAGATCGGTGCCTGGTCACCGGAGCCGGATCCGGTCACGTTGATGGTGCCGCAGACGTCGATGGTGGTGTAGCTGGGCAGCGAGATGCGGGAGCCGGCGCTGATCGTGCCGGAGCCGCGTACCACGACCCGTTGCTTGCTGGTGCGCCCGGCGCTGAGGCTGTTCACCGCGGCCTGCACGGCGGCGCGCATGTCGGTGCCGGTGTAGACCGTGCTGCCGCCGTTGCGGGCGGTCCAGGTGGAGCCGCTGAGCACGGCCTCGGCCTGAAAGGCGCCGCTGCCGCAGCCGCTGGCGGCACCGAGGACGACCAGCTGCCACTGTTGGTTGGCGCCGTTGAGGTCCTGGTACTGGGAGATCATGCCGCCGTCGGCGGTGGACCAGCCCCACACGTCCAGGGCCTTGTTCGAGTGCCGGTTGACGAACCGGACGTGGCCGCCGTCGGAGTCGGCGAGCCGGAAGTGCTGGCGGGTGTTGCCGCTGCCCGCCGTGTTCTGCACCAGCTGCACGCCGTCGTTGGCGTTGGGTACTTCGAGGACCTTGCCGCTGTGCACCGAGCGGATCTGGTAGTAGCCGCTGCCGACGTCGACGAAGCGCCACTGCTGCACCGCGGCGTCGTTGCGGGCGTACTGGTTGATCGGGGCGTTGTCGGCGGTGGACCAGTTCCAGACGTCCATCGCCTTGCCGCTGTGCCGGTTGACGAAGACGTAGGTGGCGTTGGGGTCGACGGTGGCGGCCTGCGCGCTCGGCGGCGCGACCGCGGTGGCGGTGCCGAGCAGGGCCAGCGTGGCGGCGGCCACCAGGCCGAGGCGCACGCGTCCCTTCGGTGTGCTGAGCAGCATGCGGGGTTCCTCCGGATGCGGGTCGGTGATGGCACGCGGGCTGCCGGCGTCGGTGCCCGCGCGGCTGACGAGCCGCGCGGGCACCACACCCGAGCGCCGGGTGGGACGGCGCAAGCCGGGATCAGACGACCGAGCAGGGCGTCCCGTTGAGGGTGAACGAGGTCGGACGTCCGCTGTTGCCGGTGTGGTTGGCCTGGAAGCCGATGCTGACCGAGCCGTTGGCGGCGATGGTGCCGTTGTAGGAGACGTTGCGCGCGGTCACCGCGCCGGAGGTCGGCGAGTACGTCGCGTTCCAGCCGTTGGTGATGGTCTGCCCACCGGGCAGGGCGAACGCCAGGCTCCAGCCGTTGACGGCCGTGCTGCCGGTGTTGGTGATGGTCACCTCGGCGGTCAGCCCGGTGTTCCAGGCGTTGACCGCGTACCCGATCCGGCAGCCGGCGCCCGGCGGCACCGTCGGGGTCGGCGGTGGCGTGGTGGGGGTGATCGTCGGCGACGGGGTGGAGGTCGGCGGCGGGCTGCTCGGCGGCGTGCTGTCGAGGCCGAAGAAGCGCAGCGCCTGGGCGGCGTCGACCGGCAGGTTGTGCGGTACGCCCTGCATGCTGATCGCCTCGACCGGCGCTTGGCCGCCGGTGCCGCCGTAGCGGGTACGGGTGTAGCCTGCCTGCGGGCTGTCGGTGTAGCTCGGGGTCTGGCTCAGCCCGCGCACGTTGGTCCACTGCTTGATCTGCTCGCCGAAGTTCGGGTACCGCAGGATCTCGTCGTTGGTGCCGTGCCAGGTCTGCATCCGCGGGCGCGGTCCGGTGTAGCCCGGGTACGCGTTGCGCACCAGGTCACCCCACTGCTGCGGGGTCCGGATGAGCTGCCCGTTGGCGCACTCGCTGTTCCACTCCGAACCGTTGGTGGTGGCGAAGCAGCCGAACGGTACCCCCGCGAAGGCGGCGCCCGCGGCGAACACGTCCGGGTAGAGCCCGAGCAGCACGTTGGTCATCATCGCGCCGGACGAGATGCCGGTGGCGAAGATCCGGGCCGGGTCGACCGGGTAGCGCTGCCGGACGTAGTCGACCATGGACATGATGCCCACCGGGTCGCTGCCGCCGCCGCGCCGCAGCGCCTGCGGGGAGGAGACGTCGAAGCACTGGCTGCTGCGGGTCACCGACGGGTAGACCACGATGTAGCCGTACCGGTCAGCCAGGGACGCGAACTGGGTGCCGGAGTACATGGCCGGCCCGGTGCCGGTGCAGTAGTGCACCGCCACCAGCAGGCCCGGCCGGGGTGCCACCCGATCCGGTATGTAGAGGTACATGCGTAGGTTGCTCGGGTTGGTGCCGAAGTTGGTCACCTCGGTCAGCGCCGCCGCCGACGCCGGGGTGGGGACGGACAGCGCGGCCAGCGCCGTCAGGGCGATGGCCGCCACCGCGGCGCACCACAGTCTGATCGCCGTTTTCATTGAGACAGGTCCTCCGGACGGAAGGTGGACAGGGCGGTGTTCCGATCGAGGGCTGCCCGGTGCCCGATCTCGTCCGGCTCAGGAACATTGATGATTATCAGTTCTGTTGGCTGGCTGTGGCAAGCGCCGGCGGGGCAGCCGGCAGCGGCATCGGCTCCTATCCTCTGTCCATGCGGGATCGTCGGGTCGTGCTGCTGTGGGCCGGTTTCGGGCTGGCCGTCCTGGTCTCCGTCGCGCTCGTGCTGAGACGACCGGACCGCCTGTCCGACCTGCACATCTACCACGGTGCCCTGTCCGACCTGCGCGCCGGGCGCCCGCTCTACGGCTACGTGGCGGCGAACGGCGGGCCGTTCACCTACCCACCCTTCGCGGCGCTCGTGCTGTGGCCGATCACCACCGTCCCGCTCGGTGTGGCCGAGGCCATCTGGCTGACGGCGACCTGCGCCGCCGTGGTCGCCATCGCCGTACCGGTCGGCCGGGCGTTCGCCGCCGGGCGTGGGCTGGCCGCCGGGCGTGGGCTGGCCGCCGGTCGCGGGTTGGCTGCCGGGCGCACCGGCCAGTCGTTGGCGGTGGCGGCGGCGGCCGCGGTGCTGATGCTCTCCGCCCCGGTGCAGAGCAACCTGCGGTTCGGCCAGGTGAGCATCTTCATCGTGCTCATGGCGCTGCTGGACGGCATGGGTCCGCCGTCGCGGGTACGCGGCGTGCTGGTCGGGGTGGCTGCGGCGATCAAGCTCACCCCGCTGCTGTTCGTCGCCTACTTCCTGGTCTGCGGCCGGTACCGGGACGCCGCCCGCGCCCTGGCCGCCTTCCTGGCCTGCGGCGCGCTCGCCCTGGCGGTCCTGCCGAGGGAGAGCCTGACCTACTGGGCCGGCACGGTGGTGCAGACCTCCCGGATCGGTGACCTGGCGTCGCTGGGCAACCAGTCCGTACACGGGATGCTGCTGCGCCTCGGCATGGACGAGGCATCGCTGCCCCTGGTCTGGGCGGCCATGGTGGCCGTCATCTGCGCGCTGGCGTTGCTGCGGGCCCGGCAGATGGCCGGACAGGGCCTGCCCGGGCACGCGGCAGTGCTCGTCGGCTGCGCCACCGTGGCCGCGTCGCCGGTCTCCTGGACCCACCACCAGGTGTGGACGGTGCTGGCGGCGATGCTGCTGGTCGGCGCCGCCGGGGTGGCCCGGCGGGCGGCCGGCGTCGCGCTGCTGGCCAGCCTGGTGCTGTCGCTGGGGGTGGTGCTGAGCCCGGTGTCGATGCGGCCCGGCGTGCAGTTCCTGTTCGAGAACGCCCGCGCGGTCGGCGTGTGCCTGCTGTGCGCGGCGGGCTTCGGCGCGGTCGCGGTCGCCGCGCGTCGCCCGCAGCGTCGGGCGGCCGTGCGGCGGGCCGTGCTGCGGGTGGGCGTCGCGACCGTCGGCGTACTGGCGTTCTTCGCCGTGCAGCCGTTACCCGCCGGCGCGGATCCCACCTTCAAGGCGTACGTGCTGGACGACGTGGCCAACCCGCGCTACTTTTTCGTCTGCCGGGGACCGGTGGAGTGCGACCGCTACGGCACCGAGGCGCCGGTCACCTTCGACACCCGCAGCGAGAAGACCAAGGTACGCGTCAACGGCGTGGTCTCCGCCGAGGTGGCGCGCCTGGACTACTACTCGGCCCCCGGCGGACCGCCCCGCACCATCCCGCTGCTGGCCGCCTACCCGGGCGTGCGGACGTTCTCCTTCCGGTCGGCGACCATGGTCCACGGACGGCTGGTCGCCTACGCCGCCGACGGGCGGGAACTCGCCACGTACGACGACGAACTAGCCGCCGCCCTGCGCGCCCGGCAGAGTTCCTGAGGTATACCGCTGATTGCCGGTCCGCCCGGTCGGGCTACTGCTCGCCGTCGACCACGTCGGTCTCGCCGTCGTGGGAGAACAGCACCGACAGGTGCTCGTCCGGTTGCGGCGCCTGCGCCGGGTTGTGGTGCGGGTCGCCGTCGGGGGAGAACAGCACCGGATCGGTCTTCGCGCTCTTCTCGCGCTCTTCCTCCGGCTCGGTCACCGGCCCGCTCCTCACCTCGTGGCCATTGCTCCTCGACGCTACGCGCGACGGTCGTCGGGGCAGGCCGCTCGGCGGTCAGCACCACCCGATCGGGTGCGCGCCGGTCAGGGCCGGAGCAGGACCGGCCCCGCGTCGATCCGGGTCCGGAACAGCGCGTACGGCTTGCGCCGCAGGTCGCGTCCGCGCTGGAACGGTGGTTGCCGGTGCACCTGGTTGGCGATGACGTAGAGGTGCCGGTCGGTGGCCACGCACAGGGTGTCCGGCCAGAGCAGCCGCGGATCGTGCACGACCGTCTCGTACTCGCCGTCCGGACGCCTGCGCAACACCGCGTTGTGCTCGTAGTTGGTGAGGTAGAGCCGGCCGGCGTCGTCGGACTCCAGGCCGTCGGCGCCGCCGCCCTTGTCCCCCTCGTCGACCACGGTCGCGGCCACCTCGTCCTCGCCGAGCGCGGGGTCGGCCAGGGCGTCGGTGGCGACGCTGAACCAGCGACGCGAGGCGAGGGCGCAGTAGTACAGCCGGGCGCCGTCGGCGGAGATCGCGATGCCGTCGGCCCCGACGCCCACCGGTAGCGGCGGCCCGTCGGGAGGGCGGACCAGGAACGGGCGGCCCTCGACCACCGGGCGGAACGACGACAGCGGCTCCGCCCTGGTGGACGGGTGGTCGTGCAGCCGGCGCCAGGACGTACCGCTCGCCAGGTCGACCACGATGATCCCGTTCGGTGCCGCGTCGGCGGAGTCGGTGATGTACGCCAGCCCCGCCTCCCCGCGCCGCAGGTCGAACCGCACGTCGTTGAGGTACGTGGTGGGCAGTGCCACGTCGGGCGGGAAGGTGATCACCTGGGCGACGGTGTCGGTGCCGAGGTCGATCCGGACCAGTTTCGGCCCCCCGGGCGAGGTCGGCCGGAACATCGGGCTGCCGGTGTCGAGCACCCAGAGCCGGTCGGCGGGATCGACCACGACGCTCTGCACCGACACGAACGCCGACGGATCGTCGTCCCGGGACGGGCTGTTCCAACGCAGGTCGGGGAAGGGCACCTCGCGCCCGCGGCGCAGCTCGACCACGGTCGCGGGAACCTCGTCGCCCCAGCGGGGGAAGTTGACGAAGATCCGTCCACGGTGCGAGACGGTCACCCCGGTCGGCATCGGTCCCCGGAACCTGTGCACCACGTCCAGCGTGCCGACCGGTTCGTCAGTGGGCAGTCCGCTCCGCATCACTCGACCTTCCGTCGCGTACGGTCATCGGTCGATCTCTGTTCGTGCATCTTCCCAGGTCCGGGGGCAGGTGCCCATCCGTCGTCGGCCATCCGACCCGGCCAGCAACCGGAAGTCGATTCGTCACCCAACCGTCACGTGTCCGCGCGGTTCCCGCCACCTGCCGCCGGCAGGGTGGGGGGTCGACCCCGCCGACGTGGGAAAGGAGCACGGTATGGCCGTCGTCCTGGACGACCACCTGGTCACCCTGACCTGTGACAGCTGCGGTGACACCGTCGCCGGCCCCCGCGCGCCGTCAGACGGCGAGGTGGTGTGGAACCTGGTGTCCGAGCACGGCTGGAGCGGTTCCCCGCTGGCCGCCGGCCCGCACCGTTGCGCCCACTGCACCCGGCTCGGCCCGGCCGCCGGTGGCGTACCCGGTGGCATCCTCGGCATCGAGCACCTCGGCGACGTGACCGTGGTGACCGTCGCCGGTGACGTGGACCTCGACACCGGCGACACCCTGCGGATGGCGTTGCGGCACGCGGCCGACATGGGCGGCCATGTCGTGGTGGACCTCGGCCGGACCGACCTGATCGACTCGACCGCCCTCGGGCTGCTCGCCCGCGCCCACCGCAACGCCGCCGACCGTGGCGCGCTCCTCTGCGTCGCGGCGGCCTCGCCACTGATCCAGCAGGTGCTGCGGGTCACCCGCCTGGACGAGGTGTTCCGCGTCGCCGGCAGCCGCGCCGAGGCGCTCGCGCAACTCGCCGCCGCCGACCCGGACGGCACGGCCACCAGCGGCTCTGGCGCCTGACCGGACCTCACCACCGACGGCCGCCAGGGCGGCTCCAGCGGCTAGAAGGCTGCGTCCGGCCCGCCCGCGCCACCGGTGCCGGGCGGCGCGGGCGGGCCGGAGATCAACGGCGGCTGCGCCGGTGACCGGCGAGCCGCAGGGCGTTGCACACGTCCGCCACGCCCTCGACATCCCAGGCCAGCTCACCGGCGGCCCGCCGGTGCTCGGCCCCGGCGACCACCG
>NZ_JBFBAO010000168.1:0-14091 GCF_040682255.1 Micromonospora sp. NPDC051296
CGGGCAGATCTACGCGTACCCGTTCGTCACGCCGCGTACCCGGTCACTGCTGGCCGCGGCACGACGGCACGCCGAACGCACCGGCGGCCGCAACCTCTACGCCGACGTGCTCGCCGCCGAACGCGCGGCCGGCGAGCGGGTGGTGGCGACCAACGACCATTGGACGGCGTACGTCCCGGCGGCCGCCCGGTGGCCGTTCGAGGTGCACCTCGCGCCGCACCGGCCGGTGCCCGACATCCCGGCGTTGACCGACGCCGAGCGGGACGCCTTCGGCCCGCTCTACCTGGATCTGCTGCGCCGCTTCGACGGGCTGTTCGACGCGCCCATGCCCTACATCGCCGCCTGGCACCAGGCCCCGGTACGCCTCGACCGCGAGTTGGGGCATCTGCACCTGCAACTGTTCAGCGTCCGGCGGGCGGCCGACAAGCTGAAGTACCTGGCCGGCTCGGAGTCGGCGATGGGCGTGTTCATCAACGACATCGCCCCGGAGCAGGCTGCCACCCTCCTCCGCGCCGCCTGACCCGGCCCGCTGACTCGGCCCCTGGCCCCGCCGCCGGACATCGCCGGGTAGGCGACCGACGCACTCGCTCCACCTGCCGTAGCCCCGGTCCGCACGCTTTGCTCTGCTTCAACGGACGCAACGGTTTCAGTCGGCGTTTATTGCGTGGGTTGAAGCAGAGCAAAGGGGTCGATGCGAGGTGCTGCCCGCCGGACGGACGTCGGGGGTTCCCAGTTGGCGGGGGGCACCGGGATCCAGTGACGGACGCACGGGAGTCCAGTTGGGCGGAACGGCCCGGGAAGCAGGGCGCGGGGGGCCCGGGACAGGGCCCCCCGCAGGGAAGGGACGGCTGGCTGTGCGCGACAGCCGGGAAGGCTGGCTGCTGGGCACTCGTGCCGCGTGGCGGCGACGGTCAACCTTCCTGGACGGGACTGGCATCTCGTCCACCCAGGTCAACGAGGCGCGCCGGGTCGGGTGACGCGGCCTGGCGTGTCGTGCCGGAAACGCCGAGCCCGCCGGGCCTGGAGGCCGGCGGGCTCGGTGGGTGCTGACGGGCTCAGGCGGCCAGGCGGCGCGCCAGGTTCTCGTCGAGCGCGTTCATGAACTCGTCGGTGGTCAGCCACGGGGCGTCCCGCGAGATGAGCAGCGAGAGGTCCTTGGTCATCTGGCCACCCTCGACGGTGTCGACGATGACCTGCTCCAGCGTGTTGGCGAACTCGGTGACCGCCGGGGTGCCGTCCAGCTTGCCCCGGTGGGCCAGGCCCCGGGTCCAGGCGTAGATCGAGGCGATCGGGTTGGTCGAGGTCTTCTCGCCCTTCTGCCACTGCCGGTAGTGCCGGGTGACGGTGCCGTGCGCGGCCTCGGCCTCGACGGTACGGCCGTCGGGAGAGAGCAGCACGGAGGTCATCAGGCCGAGCGACCCGAAGCCCTGCGCAACGGTGTCGGACTGCACGTCACCGTCGTAGTTCTTGCAGGCCCAGACGTAGCCGCCCTCCCACTTGAGCGCGGCGGCGACCATGTCGTCGATGAGCCGGTGCTCGTAGGTGAGGCCGGCGGCGTCGAACTCCGCCTTGAACTCGTTCTCGAACACCTCGGCGAAGATGTCCTTGAACCGGCCGTCGTACGCCTTGAGGATGGTGTTCTTGGTCGACATGTAGACCGGGTAGTTGCGGTCCAGGCCGTACCGGAACGAGGCCCGGGCGAAGTCCCGGATCGACTCGTCGAAGTTGTACATGCCCATGGCGATGCCGCCGCCGGGGAAGTTGGCGACCTCCATCTCGACCGGCTGCGAGCCGTCGGCCGGGGTGTAGGTGATGGTCACCGTGCCCGGGCCGGGGACGACGAAGTCGGTGGCCTTGTACTGGTCGCCGTGGGCGTGCCGGCCGATGATGATCGGCTTGGTCCAGCCGGGGACGAGCCGCGGCACGTTGGACATGATGATCGGCTCACGGAAGACGACGCCGCCGAGGATGTTGCGGATGGTGCCGTTCGGCGACCGCCACATCTTCTTCAGCCCGAACTCCTCCACCCGGGCCTCGTCCGGGGTGATGGTCGCACACTTGACGCCGACGCCGTGCTCCTTGATGGCGTTGGCGGCGTCGATGGTGACCTGGTCGTCAGTGGCGTCGCGGTGCTGGATCGACAGGTCGTAGTAGTGCAGGTCGACGTCGAGGTAGGGCAGGATCAGCTGCTCCCGGATCTGCTTCCAGATGATCCGGGTCATCTCGTCGCCGTCGAGCTCCACGACCGGGTTGTTTACCTTGATCTTCGCCATCGGCCGGCGCTCCTCTCGGGGGACACATGCTCAAGCAGTACGAGCGTACTGGAAACCACCCGGCCCCCTCACGACCGGGCCCACCCCCACACCACCCCACTCACCCCGGCTTGCCGTCGATCATGAAGTTGGCGGGCGTTTCGATCTCCAGAAAGCCCGCTAACTTCATGATCGACTAGGCGGGTGGTGGGGACGGGGCGGGCCCTGCGAGGGATGTCACATGTTGGCGATGTCGGCCTGCTTGGCGCGGACGGCCTCGGCGGCTTCCTTGAGGCTGGCCAGCTCGTCGGCGTCCAGGTCGGTCTCGACGACCCGCTTGACGCCCTCGGCGCCGATCGCGGCCTCCACACCCAGGTAGACACCGGAGATTCCGTACTCGCCGTCGACCCAGGCGCAGACCGGCATGACCTCGCCGGAGTCCTCCGCGACGGCCTTGGCCATCCGCGCGGCGGCGGCCGACGGGGCGTAGTACGCCGAGCCGGTCTTGAGCAGCGCCACCACCTCGGCGCCGCCGTTACGGGTGCGGACGACCAGGTCCTCGATCTGCTCGGCCGGCATGACCTCGCGCAGCGGCTTGCCGTCGACGGTGCTCTTCGACGGCACCGGGACCATGGTGTCGCCGTGCGAACCGAGGGTGAGGGTGCGTACCGACTTCACCGGCACCTCCAGCGCCTCGGCCACGAAGTTGGTGAACCGGGCGGTGTCCAGCATGCCGGCCTGCCCGAGCACCCGGTTGCGCGGGAACTGGGTGGCGATCTGGGCCAGCGCGGTCATCTCGTCGAGCGGGTTGGAGACCACGATGACCACGGCGTTCGGGGCGTACTTGGCCACGTTCTCGGCGACCTGGCGGACGATCTTGGCGTTGGTCTCCAGCAGGTCCATCCGGCTCATGCCCGGCTTGCGGGGCAGGCCGGCGGTGATCACGACGACGTCCGAACCCTCGATGCCCTCGTAGCCCTCGCCGTTCGGGCCGGTGGTGACGCCGACAACCTTGGTCTCGAATCCCTCGACCGGGCGCGACTGGTTGAGGTCGAGGGCGATGCCCGCGGGCTTACCCTCGATGATGTCGGTGATCACGACGGTGTCGAAGACGTCGTACTCGGCCAGGCGCTGCGCGGTGGTGGAGCCGTAGAATCCGGCGCCGACGACAGTGACCTTCTTACCCATGGTCGTCCCACTCCCTGATACCAGTCGGTTTTCCGGACCGTATCAGCCATCCTGGCACCGATCAGGCCAGGGGCGGACGGTTATGACCGCCTCAGCCGCGTTCGGCGCGTTCGACGACGTTGGTCAGCAGCATGGCGCGGGTCATCGGGCCGACGCCGCCGGGCATCGGCACCAGCTTGCCGGCCACCTCGGCGACCTCCGGATCCACGTCACCGGTGTAGCGGCCCTTGCCGTCCGGACCGATCACGCGGGTGATGCCCACGTCGACCACGACCGCACCCGGGGTGACCATGTCCGAGGTGAGCAGGCCGGGCACGCCGGCCGCGACGATGACGATGTCGGCGGCGCGGGTGTGGGCGGCGAGATCGAGAGTGCCGGTGTGGCACAGGGTCACGGTAGCGTTCTCGCTGCGCCGGGTGAGCAGCAACCCGAGCGGGCGGCCGACGGTGTTGCCCCGGCCCACCACCGCGACGTTGGCGCCGCGCAGCGCCACGTCGTGCCGGCGGAGCAGCTCCACGATGCCCCGCGGGGTGCAGGGCAGCGGCGCGTCGTAGCCGAGCACCAGCCGACCCAGGTTCACCGGGTGCAGGCCGTCGGCGTCCTTGTCCGGGTCGATCAGCTCCAGCACCCGCTGCGTGTCCAGGTGCGCCGGCAGGGGCAGCTGGACGATGTAGCCGTGGCACGCCGGGTCGGCGTTGAGCTCGGCGAGGGTCTCGTCGACCTGCTCCTGGGTGGCGTCGGCCGGCAGCTCCCGGCGGATCGAGGCGATGCCGACCTCGGCGCAGTCGCGGTGCTTGCCGTTGACGTACGCCTGGGAACCGGGGTCGGCGCCGACCAGCACCGTACCCAGCCCCGGCACGGTGCCCCGTTCCGCCAGCGCCTTGACCCGCGTCCGCAGCTCGTCCTTGATCTCGGCCGCGGTCGCCTTGCCGTCCAGAAGCGTCGCCGTCACGACCAGATCGTCTCACGGCCGGAACCGTCGCTTACCCCGACCTGGCGGGGCGGGCAACCACGATCGTCAAATCACTTTGTGTGACGTGTCGTTCGTCACCTTGAGTAACGACTTGTGGAGCTCGCCACAGCCACTCCGGACGACCGGGCACGAAGGCCGACAATCCGGCGATCTTGGCATCCCACCCCAGGACGGCGCAGTACGCGCCGTAGCGGGCCCAATCGCACCAGATTTCCCCACGTCAACCCCCGCATTTCAGCGTTCGCATAGCACGGCCCGGCATGTCCGACAAGGGAGGGGGGCCCGTTCTGTTACACCTTCGCAACCGCTACGTTGCCGAGTCGCGGCACACGACCTACCGTTGCCGATCGTTGCGCAGCGTTACCCCAGCGCCGGGCCCGATTGCGCAGAGTAATGAGATGAGGAGGTTCAATGCGTGTTCGTAGGCTCGCTGCCTGGACCGCCCTCCCGCTCGCGGTGACCCTGGGCCTGGTGGCCTGCGGCTCGGGCGGCGACGGCGGATCCGGTGAGAGCGACCCCAACGCGGCGGTGCGGATCGAAATCGCCGAGCCGCAGCACCTGGTGCCGACCAACACCAACGAGACGAGTGGCTCCCAGGTGCTCTCCGCCCTGTTCAGCCCGCTCGTCGACTACGACGAGGCGAACAAGCCGTACGAGGTCGCGGCCGAGTCGGTCACGTCCGAGGACAACACCACCTGGACGGTCAAGCTCAAGGACGGCTACACCTTCCACAACGGCGAGCAGGTCACCGCCGAGAACTACATCGACTCCTGGAACTACGGCGCGTACGCCCCCAACGGCCAGAACTCCAGCTACTTCTTCGAAAAGATCGCCGGGTACGACGACCTGCAGGGCGAGAGCCCGTCGGCCAAGACCCTCAGCGGCCTGAAGAAGGTCGACGACCTGACCTTCACGGTGACGCTCTCCGAGCCGTACAGCGAGTTCAAGTCGATGCTCGGCTACACCGCCTTCTACCCGCTGCCGAAGGCCGCGTTCTCCGCGCCCGGCGTGCTGGCCGAGGGGTACGAGCAGGCGCCGATCGGTCAGGGCCCGTTCAAGATGAAGGGCACCTGGCAGCACGACGCCAAGGTCGAGGTCGAGAAGTACGACGCCTTCCCCGGCGAGCAGCCGAAGGTGGCCGGCGTCGAGTTCCGCATCTACCAGCAGCTGACCGCCGCGTACGCGGACGTGCTGTCGGACAACCTCGACGTGATCAAGACCATCCCGACCGAGAACCTCTCGACGGCCGCCACCGACCTGGGTGACCGGTTCCAGCAGAGCCCCGCGTCGACGCTTCAGGTGCTGGCCTTCCCGACGTTCCAGCAGGAGTTCAGCAACGCGGACGTGCGCAAGGCCATCTCGATGGCGATCGACCGGGACGAGATCACCCGTTCGATCTTCAAGGACTCGCAGCAGCCGGCCCGCTCGTTCGTCTCGCCGGTGGTCGCCGGCTACCGGGAGAACACCATCGGCGCCGCGGGCGAGTTCGACCCGGCCAAGGCCAAGGCGCTGTACCAGGCCGCGGGTGGCCCGTCGAAGATCACCCTGTCCTACAACGGCGACGGTGGCCACAAGGACTGGATCGACGCCACCTGCAACCAGCTCAAGGCCAACCTGGGCGTGGACTGCGTCGGCAACGCCGAGCCGAAGTTCGCCGACCTGCTGACCAAGGTCAAGGCCAAGCAGCCGGTGGGCCTGTTCCGGATGGGCTGGGTCATGGACTACCCGTCCATGGAGAACTACCTGGGCCCGCTGTACAGCACCAACGGCTCGTCGAACTACTACGGCTACAGCAACCCGGAGTTCGACCGGCTGCTCGCCGAGGGCGCCAGCGCCCCCAGCGAGGACGAGGCGATCAAGAAGTACCAGGCGGCCGAGGACCTGCTGGCGGAGGACCTGCCGGTGATCCCGCTGCGGTACGGCCAGAACAACTTCGGGCACTCGACCAAGGTCAAGAACGTTGAGGTGGACCTCTTCGACCGGGTCAACCTGCTCAAGATCGAGGCCGTCAAGTAACACCCACGCGCGCGGGTCGGGTCATCGCCAGGTGACCCGACCCGCCCCGCGATTCGCCCCTTTTCGGAGAGACTGCCAAGTATGTTCCGCTTTATCGTGCGGCGCCTGCTCCAGATGGTCGTGGCCTTCTTCGGGACCACACTGATCGTCTACGCGTTGATGTTCGCCGGCCAGGGTGACCCGATCCAGGCCCTCGCCGGAGAGCGCCCGGTCACCGCCGCGCAGCGGGCCTACCTGACCGAGAAGTACCACCTCGACGCGACCGGGGTCGGCGGCTTCTTCTACCGGTACTTCGACTACATCTCCAACCTGCTCCGGGGCAACCTGGGCGAGTCGCTCACCGGGCGGTCGATCGGCGACATCCTCGCCGGCGCCTGGCCGGTCACCATCAAGCTGGCGCTGATCGCCATCGCGGTCGCCGTCATCTTCGGCGTCACCGCGGGCGTGCTCGCCGGCATCCGGCGGGCCAGCATCTTCGACAACGCCACCCTGCTGCTGACCCTGCTGGTGCTCGGCATCCCGACCATCGTGCTCGCCCCGCTCGCGCAGTACTTCCTGGGCGTCAAGTGGCAGCTGTTCCCGCCCACCTCCGGCGCCAACCCCGACTTCTACGCGCTGCTGCTGCCCGGCATCGTGCTCGGCTCACTCTCCCTGGCCACCGCGCTGCGGCTGACCCGTACCTCGGTCGCCGAGAACCTGCGCGCCGACTACGTGCGTACCGCCCGGTCCAAGGGCCTGCCGCGCCGCCGGGTGGTCAGCGTGCACGTGCTGCGCAACTCGCTCATCCCGGTGATCACCTTCCTCGGCGTCGAGGTGGGCAACCTGATGAGCGGCGCGATCATCACCGAGGGCGTGTTCAACATCCCCGGCGTCGGCTTCAACCTCTTCCGCGGCATCCGCACCGAGGACGGCCCGCTGGTGGTGGGCATCGTCAGCGTGCTCGTCGTGGTCTACCTCATCTCCAACCTGGTGGTGGACATCCTGTACGCCGTACTCGACCCGAGGATCCGCTATGAGTGATTTCGAGACCGTGGCGGCCTCGGAGAACCAGGCCGCGCGGCGCGGGCCGTCGGGTGAGCCGGGCACGCCGGGCCAGGTGGGCCAGCCCCGCAAGCCACGCAGCCTGGCCGGGGACGCCTGGCGGGACCTGCGCCGCAAGCCGATCTTCTGGATCAGCCTGACGCTGGTGCTGCTGGTGACCGCGATGGCCGCCGTGCCGGGCCTGTTCACCAGCAACAACCCGACCGACTGCGTACTCTCCCGGCAGCACGCCGCGCCGTCCGGCGGGGCCCTCTTCGGGTACGACTTCCAGGGCTGCGACACGTACGCCCGCGCGGTCTACGGGGCTCGCGCGTCGCTGCTGGTCGGCGCCCTCTCCGCGCTGTTCACCGGCGTGATCGCGCTGGTCGTGGGGATGCTCGCCGGGTACTTCAGCGGTTGGGTCGACGCGGTGCTGTCCCGGGTGATCGACGTCGTGCTCGGCATCCCGCTGCTGCTGGCCGCGATCGTCCTGCTCAAGCGGGTCAGCGCGGACAGCGCCACGGTACGCATCGGCGCGGTCATCTTCGTGCTGGCGGTGCTCGGCTGGACCACCGCCGCCCGGGTGGTCCGCTCCTCGGTGATCACCGCACGGGAACAGGACTACGTGGCCGCGGCGCGGATGCTGGGCGCCGGCAACGGCCGGATCATGTGGCGGCACATCCTGCCGAACGCGCTCGCCCCGGCGATCGTGGTGCTGACCATCGCGCTGGGCTCGTTCATCGCCGCCGAGGCGACCCTGTCCTTCCTCGGCATCGGCCTGAAGGAGCCGACCATCTCCTGGGGCATCGAGATCAACAACGGGCGGGTGCACATGCGGGAGTCGGCAACCCCGCTGGTGGTCCCGTCGACCTTCCTCGCGTTGACCGTGCTGGCGTTCATCATGCTCGGCGACGCGATCCGTGACGCCTTCGACCCGAAGCTCCGGTGATCCATATGAGCCAACACTCCGTCCGGCCGACCCCGGCCTCCCCCACCCCGCCCGGCGGTCACCTGCTCGAGGTGCGCGATCTGCACGTCGAGTTCCGCACCGGCGAGGGGGTGGCCAAGGTGATCAACGGGGTCAGCTACCACCTGGATCCGGGCGAGACGCTCGCCGTGCTGGGCGAATCCGGTTCCGGCAAGTCCGTCACCGCCCAGGCCATCATGGGCATCCTGGACACCCCACCGGCGCACATCAGCTCCGGCCAGATCCGCTACCAGGGTCGGGACCTGCTGGGCCTGTCGGAGGAGCAGCGCCGGCAGGTGCGGGGCAAGGAGATCGCGATGATCTTCCAGGACGCCCTCTCCGCGCTCAACCCGGTCTTCCCGGTCGGTTGGCAGATCGGCGAGACGCTGCGTCAACGGCTCGGGATGTCCCGCGCCGACGCCCGGCGCCGGGCCGTGGAGCTGATGGACCTGGTGCAGATCCCCGGCGCGGCCAAGCGCCTCGGCGACTACCCGCACCAGTTCTCCGGCGGCATGCGCCAGCGGGTGATGATCGCGATGGCGCTGGCCATGGAGCCGAAGGTGCTCATCGCCGACGAGCCGACCACCGCGCTCGACGTCACGGTGCAGGCCCAGATCATGGACCTCCTCGCCGACCTGCGGCGCGACCTGGACATGGCGATGATCCTGATCACCCACGACCTCGGCGTGGTCGCCGACGTGGCGGACCGGATCGCCGTCATGTACGCGGGCCGGATCGTCGAGCACGCCGACGTCCGCTCGCTGTACCGGGCGCCTGCCCACCCGTACACCAAGGGGCTGCTGGAGTCGATCCCGCGCCTGGACCAGCGCGGCGGCAAGCTCTCCACGATCCGTGGCCTGCCGCCCAACCTGATGCGCATCCCCAGCGGCTGCCCCTTCCACCCCCGGTGCCCGTACGCGCAGCAGGTCTGCGTGGACGTGGTGCCGCACGACCTGGTCCTCGGCGACGGCCGGACCAGCGCGTGCCACTTCGCGCAGGAGGTACGTGATGACCGCGCCCGCTAGCCCCACCAAGGTCCGGGGCGAGACGATCCTCTCGGTCAACCACCTGGTCAAGCACTTCCCGATCACGCAGGGCGTGCTGTTCAAGAAGCACGTCGGCGCGGTGAAGGCAGTCGACGGGGTGAGTTTCGAGCTGCGCCGGGGCGAGACGCTGGGCATCGTCGGCGAGTCGGGCTGCGGCAAGTCCACCCTGGCCCGGCTGCTGATGCGGCTGGAGAAGCCGACGTCCGGCCGGGCCACCCTCGGCGCGCAGGACCTCTTCGCCGCCTCCGGCTCACAGCTGCGCCGGATCCGGCGCAACATGCAGATGGTCATGCAGGACCCGTACACCTCGCTGAACCCGCGGATGACGGTGGGCGACATCATCGGCGAGCCGTTCGAGATCCACCCGGAGGCGGCCCCGAAGGGCAGCCGCCACCGCCGGGTCCAGGAACTGCTCGACGTCGTCGGGCTGAACCCGGAGCACATCAACCGCTACCCGCACCAGTTCTCGGGCGGCCAGCGGCAGCGCATCGGCATCGCCCGGGCACTGGCGCTGCGGCCCGAGGTGATCGTCTGCGACGAGCCGGTCTCCGCGCTGGACGTCTCCATCCAGGCCCAGGTGATCAACCTGCTGGAGGAGCTTCAGGACGAGTTCGGCCTGTCGTACATCTTCATCGCCCACGACCTGTCGGTGGTCCGGCACATCTCGGACCGGATCGCGGTCATGTACCTCGGCCGGATCGTGGAGATCGGCACCGAGGACGAGATCTACGAACGAGCCACCCACCCGTACACCCAGGCGCTGCTCTCCGCGGCACCGGTGCCGGACCCGGACGCTCGCGAGCACCGCAGCGTCATCCGGCTGAGCGGGGACGTGCCGAGCCCGGCGGACCCGCCGAGCGGCTGCCACTTCCGGACCAGGTGCTGGAAGGCCCAGGAGATCTGCGCCACCCAGGATCCGCAGACCGTGCTGCGGGCCGCCGACCCGCACCCCTCCGCCTGCCACTTCGCCGAGCTGCGCCCAGGAGTGTAAGGAAGGGCCCCTTCTTAACGCCTGGCGTATTGAAGGGGCCCCCTTTTAACACCTAGTGGAAGAAGTGGCGGGTGCCGGTGAGGTACATGGTGACGCCGGCCTGCTTGCAGGCGGCGATCACCTCCTCGTCCCGGATCGAGCCGCCGGGCTGCACGATCGCCCGGATGCCGGCGTCGATGAGGATCTGCGGGCCGTCGGCGAACGGGAAGAACGCGTCTGAGGCCGCGACCGCGCCACGCGCCCGGTCGGCACCGGCCCGACTGACCGCCAGCCGGGCCGAATCCACCCGGTTGACCTGGCCCATCCCGACGCCGACGGTCGCACCGTCGTGGGCCAGCAGGATCGCGTTGCTCTTCACCGCGCGCACCGCCCGCCAGGCGAAGGCCAGGTCGGCGAGGGTCGCCTCGTCGGCCGCCTGGCCGGTGGCCAGCCGCCAGCTGGCCGGGTCGTCGCCTTCGGCGTCGATCGCGTCGCGCAGCTGCACCAGCACGCCACCGGTGACCTGCCGCCACTCGGCTGGCAGGGGCCGGAACTCCGGTGCCCGCAGCAGCCGGATGTTCTTCTTCGCCTGGAGCACCTCGGCCGCACCGGGCTCGTAGCCGGGCGCCACCACGACCTCGGTGAAGATCTCGGCGATCTGCCCGGCCAGCTCGGCCGAGACCGGTCGGTTCACCGCGATGACACCGCCGAAGGCGGACACCGGGTCGCAGGCGTGCGCCTTGCGGTGCGCCTCCGCCACGTCCGCGCCGACCGCGATGCCGCACGGGTTGGCGTGCTTGATGATGGCCACCGCGGGCTGGTCGGCGAAGTCGTTGGCGGCCCGCCAGGCGGCGTCCGCGTCGACGTAGTTGTTGTAGGACATCTCCTTGCCGTGCAGCTGCTCGGCCTGCGCCAGCCCGGCCGGGCTGGCCGGGTCGGCGTAGAGGGCGGCGGCCTGGTGCGGGTTCTCGCCGTAGCGCAGCACCGCCTGCCGGCGCAGCGCCAGCCCGGCGAACTCCGGCCAGCCGTCGGCGGCCGGGGCGAGGGTCGCCGCGAACCAGTCGGCGACGGCCACGTCGTACTCGGCGATGTCGGCGAACGCGCGGGCGGCGAGCGCCTGGCGTTGGGCCAGCGTGAAGCCGCCGCCGTCGAGCGCGGCCAGCAGCATCGGGTACGCGGCCGGGTCGGTCACCACCGCCACCGAGGCGTGGTTCTTGGCGGCGGCCCGCACCATCGCCGGCCCACCGATGTCGATCTGCTCGACGCACTCGTCCTGGCTCGCCCCGGAGGCGACGGTGGCCTGGAAGGGGTACAGATTGGACACCAGCAGGTCGATCCCGGCGATGCCGTGCTCATCGAGCTGGGCGGCGTGGGCATCCTTGCGCAGGTCGGCGAGGAGCCCACCGTGGATCTTCGGGTGCAGGGTCTTCACCCGGCCGTCGAGGATCTCCGGGAAGCCGGTCACCTGCTCCACTGCGGTCACCGGCACCCCGGCACCGGCGATCGTCGACGCGGTGCTGCCGGTGGAGACGATCTCCACCCCGGCGGCGTGCAGCGCCCGGGCCAGCTCGACCAGACCGGTCTTGTCGTAGACGCTGACCAGGGCCCGCCGGATCGGGCGGCGCCCGTCCTGGATGGAACTCACGGAAATGTGACCTTTCTTCCGGTGATCGTCCAGCCTTCGCGGACCAGCCGGCCCACCTGCTCGACGAGTTGCTGCCGCTCGGCTTCCTTGATGCGCTCGGTGAGCGCGTCGACATCGTCGTCGTCGCGTACCGGCACGGCCACCTGCGCGACGATCGGACCGGTGTCCATCCCGGCGTCGACGAAGAAGAGGGTCGCGCCGGTGACCTTCACCCCGTAGGCGAGGGCGTCGCGCGGGCCGTGGATGCCGGGGAACGCCGGCAGCAGGGTGTTGTGCGTGTTGAGGTAGCGGTCGCCGAAGGCGGCGAGAAAGCGCGGGCCGACCAGCTTCAGGAAGCCGGCGGAGATGACCAGGTCGGGCCGGTGTTCGGCGACCCGCGCGGTGAGCGCGGCGTCCCACTGCTCGCGGTCCGGATGGTCCTTCACCCGCTCCAGGAAGGTCGGCACGCCCGCGGCAGCGGCCCGGTCCAGGCCGGCGATCGCGTCCCGGTCCGCGCCCACCGCGACCACCCGTGCGCCGTACGCCGGGTCGGCGGTCGCGTCCAGCAGGGCCTGCAGGTTGCTCCCGGAGCCGGAGACGAGGACGACGATGCGGGCAGGCTCGGTCACCGGCACACCCTATCCGGCGGCCGGCCAGCGGCTGGTCGGTGCCCACCCGCTGGGCAGCGCGCCGATCAACGACTGCCGGAATCGCCCGGACCGGGTACGCTGCCGGTCGCTTGGGACCGGCGCGTGTCCGGCCCGCACCCGTCAGCGAACGCACGTGAGGAGCACGTCACCATGCAGCCCGGATACCCGCCCCAGCCGCCGCAGCAGATCGACAACAACATGACAATGTCGATCGTCGCGATCTTCCTGTTCTGGCCGCTGGCCATCCCCGCGATCATCAACGCCTCGAAGGTCAACCCGCTGCTCCAGCAGGGCGACTACGCCGGTGCCCAGGCCGCGGCGGCCGAGTCGAAGAAGTGGTCCAAGTGGGCCCTGATCGCCGGCATCGCCGTGTGGGCGATCGTCCTGTTGTGCTGCGTGGGCACCACGCTGCTCGGCGCGCTCAGCAGCAACAGTTCCATGAGCTACTGAGCCGGATGCAGCCCGACAACTCTGGTCAGGACCCGTACGGCCAGCAGCAGCCGTACGGGGACCCGACCACGCCACCTCCGGCCAATCCGTACGCGCCACCTGCGGCGAATCCGTACGCCCCGCCACCGGCCAATCCATACGCCCCACCGGCGGACCCGTACTCACCCCCGGCCGACCCGTACGGCCAGCAGCCGCCTGCCGCGGGCCAGCCGTACGACCCGTACGCGCCGCCGGCCGCCGGCCAGCCCCCGGCCTACGGACAGCCCCCGGCCTACGGACAGCCGCCGACGTCGGGCCAGCCGTACGGCCAGCCCTACCCCGACCCGTACGCCGCGCAACTGCCGTACGGCGGCACGCCGATGTACCCGAACGCGGGCTTCGCCGGCCCGGGCGCACCGCAGAACACCCTCGGCCTGGTGGCGTTGATCCTCGGCATCGCTTCGATCCCGCTTTGCTGCTGCTACCTCGGCATCCCGCTCGGCGTGGCCGCGCTCGTCACCGGCTGGCTGGGCAAGCAGAAGGCCGACCAGGGCCTGGCCAACAACTCCGGTCAGGCCCTCGCCGGCCTGATCTGCGGTGGGGTCGGCGCGCTGCTGGGCCTGATCCAGATCGTGCTGCTGGTGTTGAACTTCAACCTGCCGATGCAGTACTGAGCGAGGCAGATCGAGGGGCGTCCCCGGAACACCGGGACGCCCCTCGGCCGTCTCCGCCAACGCCGTCGACAGACCAGCCGTCGAAAGACCAGCCGTCGCAGGGCAGCCGTCGGCAGGGCAGCCGTCAACCGCCTGCGGCCGTCAGCTTGCGAGACGGGTGAGCCAGCGGGTGGCGGCGGCGCCGATCAGCGCGCCACCGCCGGTGACCGCGGTCGCGGCGAGCGCCACCTGCCAGCCGACCGGGCCGACCTCCGCCAGCCGACCGGCGCCCAGCGGCCCGCC
>NZ_JBFBAO010000169.1:0-14036 GCF_040682255.1 Micromonospora sp. NPDC051296
AGGTGCTGTCGGCGGTCCTCACGGCGGTGATCTGCGGGGCTCTGGCATGGGAGGCCTACGCGCTCGTAGAGGCGTATCCGACGCGGCGGACGGCGGCCCTGGGGATTCCCTTCTGGACCCTCTATCTGGTCCCGATGGTCGGCTTCGCCTCCGGCGCGGTCCGGGCGGTCGTCCGGATCTTCTACGTCAACCAGGAAGACGTCCACTTCAACGCGGCGGAGGCACGATGATCCTCGAGTTGTGGATGGTGGGTCTCGTCATCGCCGTCCTGCTGCTGCTCCGGGTGCCGGTCGGGCTGGCGTTCATCGGTCCGAGCCTGTGGTGGGCGCTGGCCGACGGCAGCTCCAGCGGCTTCGCGCTGAAGACGACATTCGACGGGCTCAACAGCTTCCCGCTCCTGGCGGTGCCGCTGTTCATCCTGGTCGGCGTCCTCGCAAACCGGGTCGGCGTCGCCGACCGGCTCTACGAGTTCTGCCTGGCGCTGCTCGGACGGGTACGCGGAAACCTCGCCTACGTCAACGTCGGCTCGGCGGTGGGGTTCTCCTGGATGAGCGGATCTGCGCTCGCCGACGTGGCGGGCCTGGGGAAGATGCAGATTCCGCAGATGGTGAAGGCGGGCTACCCGTACGGATTCGCTTCCGGGTTGACCGCGTCGTCGTCGCTGATCAGCCCGGTGATGCCACCGAGCATCCCGGCCGTCATCTACGCCGCCACCGCGACGATCTCGACCGGTGCCCTGTTCGCGGCGTCGGTCGTCCCCGCCTTCCTCATGGCGTTCGGCCTCTGCGTCTACGTGTTCATCTGGACCGCCCGGCGCCCCGACCTGACCTCGGTGCCGTTCGACCGTCAGCGGTTCGCGAAGGCGGCCGTCGGCGCGGCCGGACCGATCCTGACGCCCGTCATCCTGCTCGGCGGCATCCTGTCGGGAACGTTCACGCCGACCGAGGCCGCCTCGGTGGCGGTGCTCTACATGCTCGCCCTGGGCGTCTTCTACCGCAAGCTGACCGCCCGGGTGCTGCTGCAGTCGATGCGTGAGACGGCCGCGATCACCGGCGGCATCGCGCTCATCCTGGGCGCGGCGGCGTTGCTCGGACTGATCCTGACGCGGGCCCATGTGTCCCGGGACGTGGCGACGTTCCTCACCGCGGTGTCCGACAACCCGCTGGTCTTCATGCTCCTGGTCAACGTCATCCTGCTGATCCTCGGTGCGCTCATCGACGCCACCGCCGTCATCCTCGTCACCGTCCCCGTGCTGCTGCCGATCGCGCTCGAACTCGGCATCGACCCGATCTACTTCGGGGTGGTGATGATCATCAACCTGATGATCGGTCTGCTGACGCCCCCCGTCGGGAGCGTGCTGTACATCACCAGCTCCGTCACCGGCAGACCGGTCGACGTCGTGTTCCGCGGGGTGGCCCCGTTCCTCGTCCCGCTCCTGGCCGTACTCATCCTGATCACCGCGTTCCCGCAGATATCGCTGGCGCTGCCCAAACTGCTCGGGTTCTGACCGACCACGCAGCCGCTCGTCATCGCCCGCCTACCGCCGTTCCCGTCCGAGAAAGAGGGAGACCCATGCACCGAAAGCCGTCCGGGTGGCGTCGTCTCACCGCCGCCCTCGCCATCGCCCTGCCAGTAGTCCTCGCCGCGGGCTGTGCCACGGCGAACAACACGCCGGCCGGCGACGGCGACAACTCCCAGCTGACGCTCAAGATCGGTAGTTCCCAGCCCGAGACCCAGCCCAACTTCTACTGCGGCATGAAGCTGCTCAAGGAGCGGATCGAGGCGCAGGACCTCGGCCTGACCCTGGACCTGTTCCCCAACAGCCAGCTCGGCCCCGACGCGGAGCGCTACGCGAGCGTGCAGGCCGGCGACATCGACATCGACCTGCAGGGCGGCTCGGCCATGTCCACCGCCTTCCCCAAGATCGGAGTCCTGGACGCGGCGTACGCGTTCAACGACATCGACCACTTCTTCAAGTGGGTCGACTCGAACGGTCAGGAGTTCTTCGCGGAGTTCAACGCGGCCACCGGAACCACCATCGTGGACGCCTGGTACTTCGGCATGCGGACCTTCACCGCGACCGCTCCGATCCGCAAGCCGGAAGACCTCGCCGGCTTGAAGATCCGCTTCCCCAACACGCCACAGTTCCTGGCCAACGCGGAGGCGCTGGGAGCCAGCGCGGTGGCCATCGCGTTGGAGGAGCTCTACCTCGCCCTTCAGCAGGGCATCGCGCACGGCCAGGAGAACCCGGTGGTGGCGACGCACGCCCAGAAGTACGACGAGGTCCTCAAGGTCGCGAGTCTGACCAACCACCAGGTCGGCACCCACTACGTCGTCGTGTCGAACAAGACGCTCGACAAGATGAGCCAGCCGCAGAAGGACGCCCTGTTCAAGGCCATCAAGGACATCCGCGCCGAGAACCGCAAGTGCGTCGACGACGAGACCGAAAAGGTCCTGGACGGATGGCGCGGCGACTCCAGCCACACCGTCGTGGAGGCCGACCAGATCGACCTCGAAGCCTTCATCAGCAAGGCCGAGGCGTACTTCAACAACCACTTCAAGGACGCGGACCTCGCCCTCTACCAGAGCATCCGAGCGTCCGCCTGAACGCGGGTGGGCTTCCCGAGGGGTATCGCCCCTCGGGAAGCCCGGCGACCGTAAGGAGCAATGTTGGCTCGGTCTGACGTCGCAAGAGTCCTGATCGGACTCGTCGGCGAAGGTATCCAGCAATCGCACGCACCCCTGCTGCACCAGCGCGAAGCCGACCGGCAGGGCATCCGACTGATCTACAAGATCATCGACACTGCCGAGCACGGGCTGGCCGCCGGCGACCTCCCCGAGATCCTCCGTTGGGCGCGCACCCTGGGATACCGCGGGCTCAACGTCACGCATCCGTTCAAGCAGGAGATCGTCCGCTATCTCGACGACCTCTCCGCCGAGGCACGTCTGCTCGGCGCGGTCAACACGTTGGTCTTCGACGGAGGCCGGACGTGTGGATACAACACCGACGCGTCCGGGTTCGCGCGCAGCTTCGCCCGGGAGTTCGCGGAGGCTCCGCGACAGCTGGTCGTCCAACTCGGCTCCGGGGGAGCGGGGGCAGCGGTCGCGCATGCGCTACTGACTCAGGGCGTGCAGCAGCTGACGCTGGCCGACCTTGATGTCTCACGGGCGACGCGGCTGTCGGAGACGCTCGGCGCCCAGTTCGGCGCTGAACGCGTCGAGGTGTGCCCGCTGGCGGAGTTGACCGCCGTGCTCGCGAAGGCCGACGGCCTGGTCAACGCCACCCCGGTGGGCATGGCCCAGCACCCCGGCTCACCGGTGCCGGTCTCCGCCCTCCGCAAGGACATGTGGGTGGCCGACATCGTCTACCGTCCGGTCGACACCGCGCTCCTGCGAGCCGCGCGCTCGGTGGGTGCGCCGACCCTGCACGGCGGCGGCATGAACGCCTATCAGGCGGTCGCGGCGTACGAGTACTTCACCGGTCGGCCGGCGGACGCCGACGCGATGCTCGCCGACTCGGCCGACCTGTTGCGAGCGGGCCGGTGACATCCGTGCGGACGGCGCGCGGTGACCGCTCGCCGCCGCCGATGCCGTCAACGAGCTGTCAGGTAGTCCAGGACCACCTCGCCGAGCATCCGCCGGTAATGGTCACGGCGTTCGGGGGCGAGCATGTCGCGCTCGAAGATCGCGTTGAAGGTGAACCGGTTGGCGATCCGGAAGACGCAGAACGAACTGATCAACATGTGGATGTCGACCGGGTCCACGCCATCCCGGAACCGTCCCTCTGCCCGGCCGCGCTCAAGGATGCGGGCCAACACGTCCAACGCCGGGCTCGCCAGGCGACCCAGCTTCGCCGAACCGGCGATGTGCTCGGCCCGGTGGATGTTCTCGATGCTGACCAGCCGGATGAAGTCGGGGTGGGCCTCGTGGTGGTCGAACGTCAGCGCGGTCAGCCGCAGGATCGCCTCGGCCGGGTCGAGGTGATCGACGTCGAGTTGCTGCTCGATCGCGCGGATGCGCATGTAGGCGCTCTCGAGCGCGGCGACGTAGAGCTGTTCCTTCCCGCCGAAGTAGTAGTAGATCATTCGCTTCGTGGTGCGGATCTTCGCGGCGATCTCGTCGACCCGCGCGCCGGTGTACCCCTTGTCGGCGAACTCCCGCGTCGCGACCGCGAGGATCTCGGCCCGGGTGCTGTCGGCGTCGCGTGTGGGTGGCTTCAGCGCGACGGTCTCGGACGGCTGTGTGCCCACCGCACCTCCCTGTCGTATCGGAACACTGTAGGTCACCGTCCCGAGTCTTTCCGGGGACGTTCGATCGGAGTATAAGTAACTATCTAGTACGTCCATTAGGTGGCCTCGGCGAGCCGACGAACACGGCGGGATCGAGCACCTGAACCAGCCCAGCTCGACGCCGATAGGGGCAACCTCATGCGCACCGTGCACACCGACAGCGCGCCGGTACGGCCCGACCACCCTCGCCTCTGCATCGCCACCGTCTGCCTGTCGGGCACCTTGGAGGACAAGCTGGCAGCGGCCGCCGCAGCCCGCTTCCACAGCGTGGAGATCTTCGACAACGACCTCGTCGCATCCTCGTGGTCACCCGACAGGGTTCGGCAGGAGTGTGACCGGCGCGGCCTGTCGATCGCCGCCTACCAACCGTTCCGGGACTTCGAGGCGGTGCCGCCCGACGTGTTCGCGGCCAACCTACGCCGGGCCGAGCGGACCTTCGACGTGCTGGAGCAACTCGGTACGACGACGATGCTGCTCTCCTCGTCGGTCTCCCCGGACGCGGTCGACGACGACGACCTGGCTGCCGAGCAACTGCACGCGCTCGCGGCACGCGCGCAGCAGCGCGGCATCCGCGTCGCGTACGAAGCGATGGCCTGGGGTCGCTTCGTCAACAGCTACACGCACGCGTGGCGGATCGTCCGGCGTGCCGACCATCCCGCCCTGGGCCTGTGCGTCGACAGCTTCCACATCCTGTCCCGCGGCGAAGACCCGTCGGCGATCCGGGTGGTACCCGGCGCGAAGATCTTCCACTTGCAACTCGCGGACGCCCCGCGGCTCAACATGGACGTGGTCGAGTGGAGCCGCCACCATCGGCTGTTTCCCGGGATGGGGTCGTTCGACCTGGCCGGGCTCGTCGGGCACGTGCTCACCACCGGCTACGACGGGCCAATCTCGCTCGAGTTGTTCAACGACGTCTACCGCCAGGCGGATCCCCGCTACGCCGCCATCGACGGGATGCGCTCACTGCTGACGCTGCAGGAGACGGTGGCGAGCGCCGGCCCTCCCACGGTGCGTGAGCGACTCCGGCTCTCCGGCCTTCCCCGGGCACCCCGACTCGACGGATACGCGTTCACCGAACTCGCCGTGGACGACGTCTCCGGCCCTACCATCGCACGGGCCCTGGCCGCCCTCGGCTTCACCCACACCGCCCAACATCGCTCCAAGCCGGTCCAACTCTGGCAACAGGGCACCGCCCGGATCCTGTTGAACTTCGGCGCGCAACGAAGAGTCCTACCCGGCACCGCGTCGATCTGCGCCCTCGCGGTCGAGAGCGCCGACCCGGCGGGAGCGGCGCAGCGGGCCGAAGCGCTGCTCGCGCCCGCGTTGCCGCGGCTGTACGAGCCGGGGGAAGCGGAGTTGACGTCGATCGCCGCGCCCGACGGCACCGCCGTCTTCCTCGTCCGGACCCAGGCGGACGAGGGATGCTGGCTCGACGACTTCGCGGCCACCGGCCGGGCGGCCCGCGACGACGCGCTGGTGACCGGCACGGACCACATCTCGCTCACCGAGTCGCTCGACGACTTCGACGAAGCCGTCGTCTTCTACCGCACCGTGCTGGGGTTGACAGCGGAGGAGACAACCGAGATCGCCGCGCCGTTCGGCCTGATCCGCAGCCGGGTCGCCACCGACCCCACCGGCCAGGTCCGTATCGCGCTCAACACCGCACCGCTGCGCCGCGGCGACTGGGCGCCCACCATTCCCCGTCCGCAACATGTCGCATTGCGTACCGACGACATCATCGCCAGCGCCCAGGCGGTACGCGCGCTCGGCGCCCCGGTGCTGAAGATCCCCGACAACTACTACGCCGACCTCGACGCCCGCCTCGCCCTTCCCGCGGAACGGCTGGCGGCACTTCGCGAACACTCGATCCTCTACGACCGTGACGAGGACGGCGAGTACCTGCACTTCTACACCGAGATACTCGGCTCCCGCATCTTCTTCGCGGTGGTGCAGCGGATCGGCGGGTACGTCGGCTACGGCGACCCGAACAGCGTCCCGGTGCGGATGGCGGCACACCGCGAACGCCGTTTGATCTCGCTTCGGGACGTGCCGGCACCGCAGGCGGACCAGCGACACGACTACTCGCTGGCACACCTGACCGCATTGAGTCTCTCGCCACCGGAACTGGTGGAGGCCGCCGCCGACGGCGGATACCGGTTCGTGGGGCTGCGACTCAACCGGGTCACCCCGCAGGAACCGCACTACCCGCTGGCCACCGATCCGGGACTGATGCGAAGCACCAAGGTCCGGCTGGCGGCCACCGGGATCGAGGTCCTCGACGTCGAACTCGCCAGAATCAGCCCGGACAAGACGCCCCGGGACTACCTGCGGTTCCTCGAAGCGGGTGCCGAGTTGGGAGCACGGCACGTCATCACGCAACTGCCGGACCCCGACCGGGCCCGCAAGATCGACCGCTTCGCTGAACTGTGTGAACTGGCCCGGCCCTTCGGGCTCACGATCGACCTCGAATTCCCGTCCTGGACGGAGACACCCGATCTGCGCGAGGCGACCCGGGTGCTGCGCGCCGCCGACCAACCGAACGCCGGGCTCCTCGTGGACCTGCTCCACTTCGCCCGCTCCGGGTCGAGCATCGCCGACCTGCGGCAGCTACCCGCACACTGGTTCCACTTCGTCCACGTGTGCGACGCACCGGCCGGTGTGCCACCCACCAACGAGGGCCTGATCCACACCGCACGGTTCGAACGACTGTTCCCCGGCGAAGGCGGCATCGATGTCCACGGCATCCTCGACGCACTGCCCACCGGCTTGCCGTACGCCCTGGAGATCCCGCGCGCGACGCTGGTCGCCCAGGTCGGCGCGAAGGAACACGCCCGGCAGGCCGTCAACGCCGCGCGCGACTACCTCGACGACCCGGCCGCCCCGCATCGGCTGATCGGTGTCTGACCTGGAAGGCGGCCGGGCCACCAACATGCCCACCGAGTCCGGCCAGCCTTCCAGGCGCGTCAGGCGGGGGACGAGGCAGCGGTACGCGGCGACGACCGGACGCAGCCGGCGAAGTAGCGCCGCTCAGGAGAAGTGCGTCTTCGGTCGAAGCAGGCGCTCACCGTCGACGATCAGGTCGACCTTCTCGTTGTAGAAGGCGATCAGCCCGGCGATCGGCAGCAGCGTGGCGGTGGGGAAGGCGTACGACCAGGCCAGGTCCGCGTGGACCGTGCCGTTGACGCGGACCGACCAGTAGTCGCTGGTCCGGCCCTTGTACGGGCAGGAGGTCGCGGTCGCCGACGGGACGAGGTGGCGGAAGTTCACGTCGGTCCGGTTCAGGTAGTAGCGGGTCGGCAGGCCGGTCTCGAAGACCAGCACGGGTGAGGCCGAGTCGGCCAGCACCGTCCCGTCCAGCTCCACGCGTACCCGGCGGGTCGACCGCAGCGCGTCCACCCGGGCGTACGGGTTGCGCGGGTGGACGAAGACCTGCTCGTCCTCCTCGAACCAGGCGTCCATCGCGGCCCAGTCGAACCGGATCGTGTCGGTCAGCCCCGCCCGTGCGTCGTCTCCGTACCGGCGGGCACAGGTGGCGCGGGAGGTCTCGCCCACCCGCAGCCCGTGCAGCCGGGCGGTACCGCGCCGCGACTGCTCCGTCTTCTGCTCGTCGACCAGGAAGTCACGGTTCACGTCGTCGACCGGGATGTAGTACTGGGGGTAGAACGGCCACTCCCAGACGTACCGCGCCCGGGTGGTGTCCAGCACCCGCTCCCCGGCGAGGAAGGCGCGGATCCGGCGCGGCACCGGCTCGATGTGGTCGACCTGGGTGATCGCCTTCGGATAGTCCGCCACCGCTCCTCCTACGCTTACTCGCCAAGGTGGGTACCGTTTCAACGATCGAGGCGACGCCGGCGTTCACCGGACGGACTCACCTGACACGCCTCATCAGCATGCCTCGGCGGAGACGCTGGCCCAGACCAGAGCGCCAAAAGGGAGACGACATGCCCGATGACGACGAGCAATCCCGACTCCTTCACCGGCTCATCGACCACCCCGCGCCAGGGCAGGTGTTCGGGGAGCCGGTCACCCATGACGGCGTCGTCGTCCTTCCCGTCGCCCAGGTGAGTCACGGTGGCGGCGGTGGGGGCGGCTCCGGACCGGAGCCCGCCGGTAAGGCGTTCGGCATGGGTGGCGGTTACGGCGCGACAGCCCGGCCGGTCGGTGCCTTCGTTATCGCCCGCGGGAGCGCGCGCTTCGTACCCGCCGTCGACCTCACGCGGCTCGCCGTCGTGGCGGCCTGCGCGGCGGTGTCGATCGCCATTCTCCTCAGGCGGCGCCGAGCAGTCGGCTGACCTCGGGCCCGGCGGGGTGGTTGGGCGCCACCGACAGGAAGCGGCGCAGGGTCGCCGGCGCCTCCTCGGGACGGGTGAGCCGCTGGGCCAGCCCGGCCACCAGCAGGCCGTCCGGCGAGTCGGGAACGCGGTCGAGCACCTCCCGCGCGGTCCGCTCCGCGGCGGCGGCGTCGCCGGCCCGCAGCAGGGCGAAGGCGAGGCGTAACCGGATCGCGTCGTCGGGCCGATCCCGCAGCGCCTCGCGGTACATCTCGGCCGCGGCCGCGTACCGCTGCTGCCCCTCCAGGTCGTGGGCCAGTTGCACGGCGACCACCGCCGGGTCGGCGGCGGGACCGCCGGCGACCGGTCGCGCCAACTGCCCGGCCGCCACGGCCACCGTCGACACCAGGGCGACGAGCCCAGCCGCCGCCAACCACCAGGCCCGGCGCGCCCGCCGTCCGCCGGTGGGCGCCGCGTCGGTGGTGCTGGCCCACTGCTTCACCCGCCGCTGTCGCGGGCGCAGGGTCCGCAGCGCCGCAGCGCCGACACCCAGCAGGACCACCGCGGGTACGACCCAGAGCAGCAGCGAAGCGCCGTGCAGCGGCGGTTGGGCCAGCACCTCGTCGCCGTAGCGCTGGACGAACCAGCGGCGGATCTCCGCCGGGCTGCGGCCCTCGGCGAGCTGGTCGGTGATCACCTGTCGCATCGAGACGGCGATCGGTGAGCTCGAGTCGGCGACCGACTCACCCTGGCACGCCGGGCAGCGCAGCTCGGTGGCGACCGCCTGCGTCGGGTCGGACGGTGGCCCGGGGGCGACGGACCGGGCCAGCCCGCCGACGGAGAGGGCCAGCAGCACCGCGGCGGTCAGCGTGACCAGCCAACGGCGGCCGTTCACGTCGCCCCGAGCAGCGGGACCACCCGGTCGGCCAGCCACCGCTGGGTCACCACTCCCGGCTGGTGCGCGACGATCCGCCCGTCCCGGTCCACCACGAAGGTCTCCGGTACGCCCCGCACGCCCCACTCGATCGCCGTGCTGCCGTCCCGGTCCGGCAGCACGGTGAGTTTGCCGGCGCCGGTCTCGTCGAGCAGCGCGCGTACCGCTTCCGGGCCGTCGCGCAGGTTCAGCCCGACCACCCGCAGGCCCTCCGGCGACCAGCGGCGGTCCGCCTCGACCAGCAGCGGCAACTCCGCGCGGCACGGCCCGCACCAGGAGGCGAAGACGTTGACCAGCACCACCTGTCCCCGTGCGTCGGCGAGGTCGAACCGGTCGCCGGAGAGGGTGGTGCCGGCGAGGGCGGGCGCGGCGACCGGCGGTCGCTGCTCGGCCCCGCCGGGTGGCGCTGGGGGCGACAGCGCGAACCCCAGGCCGACCGCCAGCAGCAGCACGGCGGTGGGGGCGAGCCACACCCGACGCCACCAGCGGCGGCCCGCGCCTCGCGTCGCCGCCTCGCTCCGCTCCCCGGCGGCGCGAGGCGCCATGCTGATGTGCCCGGTGGTTCGCTCGCTCACGCCGGCACTCCCACCGGTTCGCGCCGGTCGGCCGGCTCGGTCCGCCGTGGACGCCGTGATCGTGCGGTGCCGGCCAGGGCCGTCAGACCGCCGACGGTGATCAGGGCACCCCCGAGCCAGATGAGACCGACCAGCGGGTTTACCGCGAGCCGCAGCGTCGCGCTGCCGCCGTCCTCGGCCACGGCGATGAGGGTGAGGTAGGTGTCCCGGCGCGGCCCGCTGCTGATCGCCGGCACGGTGACGGCGGTGTCCCGCGCCGGGTCGTACCGCAGGGCCGGGGTGGCTGTCCTGGTCGTGCCGCTCCCCGACAGCTCGGTCGTGGCCCGTACCACCATCCGTCCCTCGTCGAGGCTGCGGTGCACCGACACCAGCCGGACCGACACGTCGGACACCCGCAGCGTCTCGCCGACCCGCACGGTCCGCTCGTCGGCCTGCCCGTACGCGGAGGACCCGGCGACGCCCACCGCGACCAGGGCGAGGCCGGCGTGCGCCAGCGCCGCCGCCCAGGCCCGGCCCGGCCGGCGGCGCCGCGCGGTGACCTCGGTGAGCAGGCCGGTGAGGACGAAGGCCGCCGCACCGAACGCGGTGAGCGCCGCCGGTCCCGGCCGGCTGAGCAGGCCGACCGTCGCGACCGTCGCCAGCCCCACGATCCCGGGCAGGGCGAGGCGGCGCAGTGCGGTGGCCCGGTCGCGTACCCACAGCGCCGGTGTGACGCCGGCCAGCAGCAGCAACACCACGGCCAGCGGCACGGCGGTGCGCTGGTAGTAGCCCGGACCCACGCTGCTCCGGGCCCCGGTGAGCGGTTCGGTCAGCAGCGGCAGCACGGTGCCGATCAGCACCACGGCCGCCACGGTGACCAGCAGGACGGCGTTGACCAGGACCGCGGTGCGCCGGGACAGCAGCGGCGCCCGGCCGGGCCCGGGGGGCGCCGGTCGGTTCCGTCCGGTGAGCACGGTGGCCGACAGGACGGCCAGCAGCACGAATCCGAGCAGGAGCGGGCCCAGCGGCGACTCGGTGAAGGCGTGCACGCTCGCCACCGCGCCGGATCGGGTGAGAAAGGTGCCGAGCAGCACCAGCAGGAAGCTGCCGCAGGCCAGGGTGGTGTTCCACCGTTCCCGGCTGCGGCCACCGCCCAGGCTGGTGTGGAGGAAGGCGGTCGCGGTCAACCATGGCAGCAGGGAGGCGTTCTCCACCGGGTCCCAGGCCCAGTAGCCACCCCAGCCGAGGACGGCGTACGACCACCAGGCACCCACGGCGATCCCTGCGGTCAGGGTGGCCCAGGCCGCCACGGCCCAGGGGCGCGCCACCCGGACCCAGTCCCGACCGGCCCGCCCGGCCAGCGGCGCGGCCAGCGCCAGGGCGAACGGGATCACCATGCCGAGGTAGCCGGCGTACAGCAGCGGCGGGTGCACTCCCATGGCGGGGTGTTGCTGGAGCAGCGGATTCGGGCCCGGCCCGTCCAGCGGCACCGGGTGGACCGCCTGGAACGGGTCGGCGGCGAAGGCCGACAGCGCGAAGAACAGGGTGGTCACCACGCTGACCACCACCATGGCGTACGCGCGCAGCCGGTCGGGTGCGCGGCGGCGGGCCAGCAGGGCCCCGTACCCGCAGAGGATCAGCAGCCAGAGCAGCAGCGATCCGTCCATGGCGGACCAGAGGCTGGTGATCGTGTAGTAGACGGGTACGTGCCGGCCGCCGTTCTCGGCGACGAACCGGACGCTGAAGTCGTGGCCCACCAGGGCCGCTTCGAGCAGCCCGCACGCGGCGGCGGCGGCGAGCAGCGCTCCGGCGGAGGCCAGCCGGGCCGGGCGGGACGCCGCGCCGAGCAGCGCCACCCGCAGCCAGAGCAGCACCGCGAGCACCGCGCTGAACAGGCCGACGGTGAGGCTCGCCGTGCCGAGGTCACCGAGCATCGGTCGGCTCCGGACGGGCGGAGGAGGACGGCCCGTACTCGTTGCCGTGCCGGAGGACCACGTGGTCGGCGTGGAACAACCCGTCGGTGCCCAGCCGCCCCTCGACCACCGCTTCCTCGCCCTCCCGGAAGGTGTCCGGCGGCATGCCGCGCTGCCGCACGGTGACCTCGTGCCCGCCGTCGGCCAGTCGGAACACCACCACCTCGCCGTCGCGCCGCAGCGAGCCGGGGACGACCTCGCCGGCCAGGCGGACCCGGTCCCGCGCGACGGTCGGGTCGGTGGCCACCTCGCCGGGAGTGCGGTAGTAGGTGAGGGTGTCGTTCAGCGCGCTGGTGACCAGGAGACCGCCGGCGGCGAGGAGGACGGCGACCAGCGCGAGGCGTCCGGGCCGGCGGATCATCGCACCCGCGCCGGCTCGTCCGGGGCCGGGTCTCGCCCGGCACGGATCGGCGCGGGTCGTTCGGGCGTCGCGCCGAGGCGGCGTTCGAGCCGCGTCACCCGGTGCGCCAGGACGCAGAGTGCCGCGGCGCTGGCGGCGGCGACGGCCAGCAGCAGCGCCAGGGCCATTCGCGAATCGATCGGCGGGCGTGCGGGCGCGAGGATGGTGGCCTGTTGGTGCAGCGAGCGCCACCAGAGGACGGAGAAGTGCACCACCGGGACGAGCAGGAAGCCGGCGACGCCGGCGACGGCCGCCGGCCGGGCCACCCGCCGGTCGCCGCCGTCGGGTCCGCCCGCCCGTTCGGCCAGCGTCCGTCGCAGGGCCAGATAGCCGGCGTACGCCAGGAGCAGCAGCGCGGTGCTGACCAGCCGGGGATCCCAGGCCCACCAGGTGCCCCAGACGAGCTGGCCCCAGATCGCCCCGGTGGCGATGGTGAGCGCGGTGAGCGCGACGCCGATCTCGGCGGCCGCCCGGGCGAACCGGTCCCACCGCAGGTCGCCGCCGACCAGGTAGGCGCTGCTGGCGGCCAGCACCACGGCGAACGCCAGGTACGCCACCCAGGCGGCGGGTACGTGCAGGTACATCAGGCGCTGAGCCTGGCCCTGGGCCGCGTCGGCCGGGGCCAGGAGCCCGCCGGCGACGGCGGCGCCCACCGCGAGCCCGCCGGCGGTCCAGGCAGCCGTCCGCCGGGCGGCGGCGCCGCGGGCAGTGTCCGCAGTCAGGTCCACGGTGGAGGTTCGCATGTCTTCCTGTCCGCGCCGTCGGCGCTTGCCCCGCTGATTCCTGACATCAGACCTTAAACCGAAATAAACGGAATCGGCCGGCGGATCTGAGCAAATCGGGGAATATGGACCCAGGTTGACGGGGGTCGGTACCGCTGGACACGACACGGGTTGCGACGCGAACGTCCGGCGGGTGGCGCCGGTGGCTCGGCCTGCCCGTGGTGGCGCTGGGCACCGCTCTGGCCCTCGCCGGCTGCGCCGGGGGCGCACCGTCGGCGCTGGACCCGGCCGGTGCCGGCGCGGCCCGGGTCGCCAACCTGTGGTGGCTGCTGTTCTGGATCTCGATCGCGGTGTTCGCCGAGGTCATGGCGCTGCTGACCTGGGCCCTGGTGTTCCGCCGGAAGCGGCGGGTACGCGTGCGCCACGGCCAGCCGCTGCGCTTCGTGATCGTGGCCGGCGCCGGGATCCCGCTGGTGATCCTGGTGGCGGTCTACGCGGTCGGGCTGCGCGACCTCGCGGCGCTCGGCGACGGCCCCGGGCCGGACGCGCCGACCATCGAGGTCACCGGTCACAAGTGGTGGTGGGAGGTACGGGTGCAGGGCGTCGACGGGGCCACCGCCAACGAACTGCACATCCCGGTGGGGGAGAAGGTGCGGGTCCGGTTGCGCACCGCCGACGTGCTGCACAGCTTCTGGGTGCCGCAGCTCATGCCCAAGACCGACCTCATCGCCGGCGAGACACGCGAGACCTGGCTGCACGCCGAGCGCGCCGGCAGCTACCGGGGCCAGTGCGCCGAGTACTGCGGCACCCAGCACGCGCACATGGCGTTCCTGGTCGTCGCCGAGCCCCGGCAGGACTTCGACGCCTGGCTGGCCCGACTCGGCACGCCGGCC
>NZ_JBFBAO010000170.1:0-13997 GCF_040682255.1 Micromonospora sp. NPDC051296
CGCTGCCCCCCCTGCGGGAGCACCGCTGGTTCCCTGGCCGGGCCCCGCCGCCCCTGCGGAACGGGCGGGGCGGGGGGGGCGGGCGTCGCCCGCCGGCCACGGACGGCCAGGCTACGAACGCAGGGGTGCCGGCCGCGTGAGTGCCTAGACTTCCCGGGTGAGCGCCGCCTGGTCCACCGGCCTCTTCCACACCAACTGACCACCCCGCCAGGCGAGGGCGGTCACCGCTTCACGAGGTAGGGCTGGGCATACCCGCAAAGGTGGATCCAGCCGGCTGGGGTCGGCATCGCCACGTGATTAGCGTCAGCGGCATGACACCGGCCGCACCGACCCACCTCGCCCAGGCCCTGCGCCGTCCCCGGTACCTGCTGACCGGGTGGCCGTGGCGCGCACTGGCCTACCTGCTGACCAGCGTGCCACTGGCCGGCGTGCTGTCGCTCGGGCCACTGGTCGTGGTGGCTCCACTGGTCGCCGCCGTCACCGCGGTGCAGCGGCACGGGCGGCCCGTACCGTTGCCGCTCGCCGTGTTCCTCGCGCTCTGCGCGCTGATCGTGCTGGCGCTGGCCCCGCTGCTGAGCGCCCCGGTGGCGGCATTCGAGCGATACCGGCTCGGTCTGGTCGACGAGCGGGCGCTGCCCGGGCAACCCTGGCGCGGGCTCGTCGCGCGGTACACGACGACCGCGGCCTGGCGGGAGGCCGCGTACCTGTTCTGGCTCGGCGGCGTCATCCCGGTCGTCTACTGGCTGTTCATCATGCTCGTGCTGCTGGACGGCGTGCTCATCGCCAGCCCGTTCGTGGCCGGCTCTGCCGACGAGGTGATCCTGATCTGGGCCACCGTGGACACCCCCGCACAGGCCGTACCGCACGCGATCGTCGGCGTGCTGCTCGCGCCGGTGCTCTGGTACGCGGCCGGCGGGCTCGCCGCGGGACAGGCTGCCGTGGCCCGGTGGCTGCTCCGGAACGCCCCGGACGGCGCCGCGCTGCGCGAGGTCACCCGGTCGCGTGCCCGGCTGGTCGACGCGTACGAAGCCGAACGTCGCCGCATCGAGCGCGACCTGCACGACGGTGCCCAACCCCGCCTGACCAGCCTCAGCCTGCAGATCGGCCTGGCCCGGCTGGACGTGCCCGACGACTCACCGGCCGCCCGCCCCCTGGCCGTGGCGCACGACCAGGCCAAGGGCCTGATGGTCCTGCTCCGGCAGATTGTCCGGGGCATCCGCCCGCAGAGCCTCACCGACCTCGGGCTGGCCGGCGCGGTCCGCGAACTCGCCGACGAGGCACCCGTCCCGGTCGACGTGCACGCCGACCTTCCGCGACCGCTGCCCGAGGCGGCCGAGACGACCGCGTACTTCGTCGTGTCGGAGGCGCTCAGCAATGTCGCCCGGCACGCGGAGGCGACCCGGGCGCAGGTCCGGCTCAGCGACACCGGCAGCGGGCTGGTGGTCGAGGTCACCGACGACGGCAGGGGCGGTGCCGACCCGGCGCGGGGCAGCGGGCTGATCGGGCTCGCCGACCGCGTCGCCGCCGCCGACGGGCGGCTGCTGCTGGCCAGCCCGCCGGGCGGCCCCACGGTCGTCCGGGTGGAACTACCGTGGTCGGCGTGACGCGGGTCGTGCTCGCCGAGGACGAGGTGCTGCTGCGGGAGGGGCTGGTAGCCCTGCTCGCCCGGTTCGACTTCGACGTGCTCGCCGCCGTCGGCTCGGCGTCGGCGCTGATGGAGGCGGTCCGGGCACACCGGCCCGACCTGGTCGTGACCGACATCCGGATGCCGCCCGGGCAACACGACGACGGGCTGCGCGCGGCGGTCGCCCTGCGCGCCGAGCAGCCCGGGCTAGCCGTGGTCGTGCTCAGCCAGCACGTGCAGCCCGAGTACGCGTCGGCACTGCTGGACAGCGCAGACGGCCAGCGGGTCGGCTACCTGCTCAAGGACCGGGTCGCCGAGGTAACCGAGTTCGTCGACAACCTGCGTACCGTGGTCGCCGGGGGCACGGTGGTCGATCCCGACGTGGTTCGCCGGCTGCTGCACCGCCCGCGCGACCCGCTCGCCGCCCTCTCCGCCCGGGAGCGGGAGGTGCTGGTGCTGGTGGCCGAGGGACGGTCCAACGCGGCGATCGCGGCGGGCCTGCACGTCACCGAGGCTGCGGTCGCCAAGCACATCGGCAACATCCTGGCCAAGCTCGGCCTGCCGCCGGACGACGACACCAACCGGCGGGTGCTGGCGGCGCTGACCTACCTGCGGGCCAACGCCACCTGACCGAGCGAGCTCAGGTGGACCGCAGTTCCTCTACCGCCGTGTTGGCCCGTAGGAAGAGCAGCCCCAGCCCGGCCGTGATCAGCACCGCGGCCACGGCGCCGGCACCCAGCAGGGCCAGCTGTTCCAACGGTACGTCGGGCGAGTGGATCACCCGCTCCACCTGGACGATCTCGGTGTAGCGGTCGCGGGTGGCCGGATCCTGGCAGAGCTCGGCTGATGCTCCGCACACCGCCTGCTGGAAGCCGCCCGTAACGTGATCGCCGACGAACTGTCGGCCGAGGCCGTGTCCAACGCCGAGCGCGACCAGGACGGCGGGCACCGCAGGCGCCAGCACCTGCCAGAGGATCGAGGTGGCAATGGTGGTACGCGGGACCCCGGTCGCCACGAGCGCCGCGTACGCCCGGCGGCGGGTGACGATCCCCTCCACGAGCGTGACCAGCAGGCCCGCGGCGGCGATCGCCACCGCGGTGACGACCGTCAGATCAACCAGGTCCATGGTGCTCAGGTAGAAGGAGCTGAACGGGCCGGCGTAGTCGTCGTAGCCGGCCTGGCGACTCTGCTCCCGCTGGATCTGTTCGTCGAGCAGGAACCGGGCCCGGAATGCCGCCGCACCGGCGCCGACGACCAGGCTGGCCAGCAGTGCGGCGAAGGTCCGGCTGCCGGCCCACGGGTCGTCGGTCAGCCGACGGGCAGCCAGCAGGGCGGCCGGACCTCGGGCGAAGCGGTGCAGCAAGTGCCCGGCGAAATACGAGATCCAACCGGCCCCGAGGATCACCCCCACTACGCCGGCGAACAGACCGACAAAGACGACGAGCACCGCGACCAGGGCGATCACCATGTCGCGAGTAGCCGGGTCTGCGGACAGCCAGTCAAGGCGGGTGTCCCGGAGAGCCCGCAGGATCGGGTCGATCATGGCCACGGCCAGCACACCGAGCCCGATCAGCAGCGCCGGCCAGGGGCGGGGTGCCCCGGCCCGGCGGGCCCGACGGACCACCCCGAGTGGTGTGGCTGTGACCCGGCGCAGCATCACCGCGGTGGCCGCCGCCGCCACCAGCGGCAACCCCAGCACCACCGCTGCCATGGCCGGCACCGACGGCAGCACGTCGGTCGGCAGGACGAGCCGGCCGCTGGCGTCCGGGTTGTGCAGCAGCTTCCGCCCGACGAGGTACCCGGCCAGCCCGACGAGGGTGCCGACCAAGCTGGCCAGGCCGGTTTCCAGCATCGCGAGCCGGGTCACCTGGCCGGGGGTCGCGCCGGCCAGCCGCAGCGCGGCGAGCCGACGGTCCCGCCCCGGAGCGCCCAGCCGGGCGCTCTGGCCGGCCAGGGCCAGCACGGGAATGGCCAGCAGGAGCAGAGCGAACGCGGTGCCGCCGCGCAGCCCAGGCTCGACGAGGAGTTGGATGGTGTACTGCTCGGACCAGCGGTTGGGGTTGTCGTCGGTGGCTGGCGGGGTCGGAATGGCCAGCACGGTCAGCGCGGCGAGGCCGGGTAGGGTGGCCAGGACGGCACTCAGCGTGGTGAGCGTCACCCGGGCGGTGTCGGTGCGGGTGCCGGCCAGCGCGAGCCGGACCAGAGTGGCTGGCCTCACCGGACGCCGCCCAGTGGCGCTTCGAAGCCCAGGCCGGTGTGGTCCACCATGCCGTCCCGGAGGACGACCTCCCGGTCGGCGTACGCGGCGACCCGGGGCTCGTGGGTGACCAGCACGACGGTGGTGCGCTGCTCGCGGGCGAGCCGGACCAGCTGGGTCAGCACCTGCTCGCCGGTGAGCGTGTCCAGCGCGCCGGTCGGTTCGTCGGCGAAGAGCACCCGTGGTTCGGTGACCAGAGCCCGGGCGGTGGCGCAGCGTTGCTGCTGGCCGCCAGACATCTCGCCGGGCCGGACGTCGGCCAGCTCCGCCACCCCGAACCGGTCCAGCCAGTTGACCGCCGCCGTCCGCGCTGCTCGCCGCCCCGTGCCGGCGAGCAGCAACGGAAGCGCGACGTTCTCTGCCGCGGTCAGCTCGGCGACCAACTGCCCGAACTGGAACAGCACCCCGAACTCGGTACGCCGCAGCCGAGAGCGGGCGGCCTCGGACCAGGTGTCGATCCGCTCGGCGCGCCAGCTCACCTCGCCGACATCGGGACGCAGGATGCCGGCGAGGCAGTGCAGCAGGGTGGACTTGCCGCAGCCGCTCGGCCCGGTGACGGCGACGATCTCACCCTCTGCCACGTCCAGCGTGACCCCCCGAAGCGCCGGGGTCGGGCCGTACGCCTTCACCACGCCGCGAGCCTGCAAGTGCGTCACGAATGGACCTCCCGGTGCCAGTCGGCGACCCGACTCAGGGTGGTGTGCAGCCACCGCAGGTCGGCATCGAGGTGGGCGATTGCGTAGTCGGCCGCGACGATGTCGTCGAGAGTGGCCTTGGGAGCGGTCTTCACCGCGGTCAACTCGCGCAGCCGATCGGTGTGCGCCCGATGCTGCGCAATCAGGTACGCCTGGGCCCGGTCCACGTCGGCGTCCAGCAGCGCCACCACCACCTTGGTGAACAGCGCACTCGTGACGTGCGGCATCGGCGGCTCGACTTTGCCCAGCCACTGGTCCAACGCGGCCCGGCCGTCGTCGGTCAGCGCGTACGTGGTGCGTTCGGGGCCGGCGTCGCGGTCCTGCCCGGTTGCGGTCACCAGACCGTCCCGGAGCAGACGGCCGAGCGTCGCGTAGACCTGCCCGTACGCCAGCGGACGGGACCGGGGCAGCCGCTCGTCGTGCGCCCGCTTCAGCTCGTAACCGTGCTTGCTTCCGGCGCCGAGCAACCCGAGCAGCACATGCGAAGTTGACACCGGCTCACTATTCACTGAGCGAATAGTGAGTGTCAAGGACCTGCTGGGCGAGCCGGTGAAGCGAGCCTTCGGTCAGCCGGCCGGCGACCAGGCCGGGTCACGGCCGGTCACGCCGAGCAGCCGGGGCAGGTCCGGCAGGGCGGTGTCGACGGCCACCGGCTCTGCGAAGACGCCCATCTGCCGGGCTGTTGGGCCGAGTTGGCCGGCCAGTTCGTGCAACGCGGGCAGCGCCGCCGGGGCCGGCACGTACGCCTGGCCGGTGGCGACCGCGAGGTCCCAGCCGTGCACGGTCAGGTCGAGCAGCGCCATGCCGCCCACCACCGGCTGGGGCATCCCCATCCCGGGCGAGACGCCCTCCTCGCTGGCCCGATCCGACCACGCCTCGACCAGCCGGCGGGTCTCCGTCTCGAACCGGTCCCGCCAGCCGTAGGTGAGGTGGTCGGGCTTGTCGGCCCAGGCCACCGACTCCCGGGCGGCGAGCGCCTGGAAGTTGACCACCACGTCGTAGAGGTGGTTGAGCAGGTCGCGGACGGTGTACTCGCGGCAGGGGGTCGGCAGGTCGAGCTGGTCGTCGGTGATCCCGTGGACCACCGCCACGGTTCGCGGCGCCGCTGCCGCCAGCAGATCGCTAGTCTGTGTGGCCATAGGGCCAGCGTATGAGGGTGGTCTTGAAGAAATGCGACAGCCGCGCGGGGACAGCCGGGGCATCCTCGACCCGGCCCGGCTGATGCGGCGGGTCCGGTTCCGCCGGCACCTGCCCGCCGCCGCGCTGCGGCGCTGGGTGGAGCACTACTGGCTCGTCGACTGGGACCTGACCGAGCCGTTCGAGCAGCGGGTCGTGCCGCATCCGGCGGTCAACGTGGTGTTCCAGCGCCACGGCGACGGGACGGAACGCGCCGAGGTGGCCGGGGTGGGCCGGAAACTTTTCTCGATCGTGCTCACCGGCACCGGTCGGGTCTGCGGCGTGCAGTTCCGGCCGGGCGGCTTCCATCCGTTCTGGCAGCGGTCGGTCGCCGAGCTGACCGGCCGGCGGTGGCCCTTCGCCGAGTTGGCCGACCGCTGGCCGCCGGCCGCGGACCCGACTGGTTCGCTGGCCGCCGGCGGCACCGCAGCCGGCTCCGGGATCTGCGCGGGTACGGACGCCGAGCGCTGCCACGCCCTCGACGGCCTGTTGACGAGCTGGGCACCCCGGCCGGACCCGGTCACCGACGAGGTGATGGGGCTGGTCGAGGCGATCCGGACCGATCGGGGCGTACGGCGGGTCGACGAGTTCGCCCGCGACCACGGGATCTCCGTCCGGCGGCTGCAACGCCTCTTCGTCACCCACGTCGGGGTGGGTCCGAAGTGGGTGATCCGCCGGTACCGGTTGCACGAGGCGATCGAGCGGGCCGCGGGCGGGCCGCCGGACTGGGCCGGGCTCGCCGCCGAACTGGGCTACAGCGACCAGGCCCACCTGGTACGCGACTTCACCGCCGTCACCGGCGTCTCCCCCGGCGCGTACGCCCACGGGGATCGGCGTTAACCGGGGGCCCTTCCTCTACCGGAGGCGTTAACAAGGGGCCCTTCCTTACACCTCAGTGGCGGCGGAGGGCGACGACGGCGACGTCATCCTGGATCTCGTCGGGGGCCAGCTCGACGAGCAGCCGCTGGCAGAACCGGTCGAGGTTGTCGTCGACCCGGGCCGCACACGCCGCCAGGGCGGTCAGCCCTTCGTCGATGGTGGCGTCCCGCCGTTCGATCAGCCCGTCGGTGTAGAAGACCATCGTCGCCCCGGCCGGTAGCACGAACTCCAGGTCGGCGGGGCGCGGCGCGCGCACCCCGAGCAGCGGCGCGGAGTGTTGCACGTACTCGACCCGGCCGTCCTTACTGATCAACGGCGGCAGGTGGCCCGCGCTGGCCAGCCGGACCTGCCCGGTGGCCGGTTCCAGCAGCAGTACGCAGATGGTGGCCAGCTCACCGGGGAGCAGCGTACGCATCAGCTCGTCGACCCGGTGCAGGATCTCGCCCGGCTGATGTCCCTCGACCGCGTACGCCCGCAGCGCGTGCCGCAGCTCGGCCATCACCGTCGCGGCGTGCAGGGAGTGGCCGGCCACGTCGCCGATGGCCAGCAGCAGGTGACCGTCGAGCATCACCAGTTCGTAGAAGTCGCCGCCCACCTCCGTCTGGGCGCTGGCCGGCTCGTAGCGGACGGCTAGGTCGAGCCCGGCGATCTCCGGGATGCGACGCGGCAGCAGGCTGCGCTGGAGGGTCACCGCGATCCGGTGCTCCTCGTCGAAGGACCGTTGCGCCTCCACGGCGGACGCCACCGCCTGCGCGAGTTGGACCAGCACCGGCGTACGGGCGGTCTGGGTGGCGGTGGGCACCACGACGTAGAGCGGAGCGCGGTCCTCCCGCAGCCGGGCGGCGGCCACCGTGACCGTGTCGCCCCGGGGCCAGTCGACCAGCGCCCAGCCGGCCGGATCCTGCACCCGGACGGTCGCCCCGGTCGGTACCCCACGGTCGTCGACGGTCCACGGCACGACTTTGCCCTCGGCGCCGGGGCCGGCGCAGACCCCGGCCAGGCAGTCACCGTCGAAGGTCTCCGCCACCACCGCGGCGGGGCTCTTGAAGATCTCCGCGGCACCGGTCGCCGCCGTCTCCAGCAGCCGGGCGAAGTTCGGTGCGGCGTGCACCGCCACGGTGGTGTCCGCCAGCCCGGTGAGCCGCTCGGCGAGCAACTCGGCCCGCTGCCGGGCCTGGTAGTAGCGCAGTACCGCGTGCGCGGTGGCGATCAGTTCGTCCGGCTCGATCGGCTCCGCCAGGTACGCGTCCGCTCCCCGGGTCAATCCCTGGGTACGGTCCGTCGCGTCGATCGCGTGCGCGGACACGTGGATCACCGGCAGCGCGGGATGCACCGACTTGATCCGCTCGCAGACCTCGAAGCCGCTCAGGTCCGGCAGCCGGACGTCGAGCACCACCAGGTCGATCGGATCCACCCCGACCCGGCTCAGCGCCTCGCCCCCCGTCTCGGCCTCCAGCACCGTGAAACCGGCCCGGGTCAGCCAGTTCACCAGGAGGTAGCGCTTGGTCTGACTGTCGTCGACCACCAGCACTGTCGGCGTGCCGTCCACGTCACGTCCCGTCCGCCGGCAGCGAAACCGTGAAGGTGCTGCCCCGGCCGGGTTCGCTGGCCAGTTCGAGGGTGCCGCCGAGCAGGGTCACCAGTCGCCGGGCGTACGGCAGGCCGAGGCCGGTGCCGCCGACCCGGGACGGGCCGGGGGCCTGGTAGAACTCCTCGAACACCCGCTCGTGCAGCTCGGCCGGGATGCCCGGCCCGGTGTCCGAGACGGACAACCGCCAGTTGCCGTCACGCCGCTGCGCCCGCAGCCGGACCTCGCCCCGGGTGGTGAACTTCAGGCCGTTGTGCAGCAGGTTACGCAGCACCTGGGCGAGCAGCACCTCGTCGGTGCGCACGGTGGCCGGTGCGGCCGGCTCCTCCACCACCAGCTCGACCTCCGGGCCGCTGGGCAGCGCCCGGAGCGTGCCGCGCAGCTGGCCGAAGACGGCTCGCAGGTCCACCTCGGTCAGCTCCGGTTCGATCCGGCCGGACTCCGCCTTGGCCAGATCGAGCAGCTCGTTGACCAGCGTGAGCAGATCGGACGCCGAGGAGCGGATTAGGCCGACCTGACGCTCCTGCTCGGTGGTGAGCGGGTCGGACGCGGGGTCGCCCAGCAGCCGCGCCAGCCCGATGGTCGCGGTGACCGGTGCCCGCAGCTCGTGGCTGACGTTCGCCAGGAAGCGGCTCTTCGACTCGCTCGCCGCGCGCAGCTGCGCCGACTTCTCGTCCAGCTCGGCGTAGAGGGCCACCACGCCCCGGTTGGTCGCCTCCAGCTCGTCGGTGAGCTGCTGGTAGAGCGCCAGCACCCCGCGGTTGGTCTGCGCCAGCTCGTCGTTCAGCCGGGCCAGCTCGTCGCGCTGGCTGCGTACCTCGTCGAGGGCGACGATCAGCTGCGAGTTCTGGGTGGCGAGTTCCTCCTCGGCGGTGCCCGGTGCGCTCTCGGCGAGCTGGGCGCGCAACTCGGCGAGGCGCTCGGTGGTGAGCGCCTGCGCGGTCGGTGGAACACGTCGCGACATTCTCACGACCGTATCCCCCTCCACCGTCACCACGCTCAACGTGTCCACCAGGCGCGCCACCGCTGGGGAGTGGGGCTGGTAGCGCCCGGCGGGCAGCGGTGCCACCGGGGCCAGGTCGACCCGCAGATGGCGCCGGCCGTCCGCCGTGTCGGCGACGGCGAACACCACGTCCGCCCCGCCGACGGCGCGAAGCAGGTCCCGGGCGATCTCACTCAGCGCGGTGGCGATCCGGACCTGGTCCTGGTGCTCCAGGCCGACCGCGGCGGCGACCTCCCGACCCCGCTGGCGGACCACGAAGATGTCCTGCTCCACCCGCAGCACCATGCGCAGCAGGGCAGCCGTGCTCATGACCAGGACCTCGCCACCAGCACCCCGGCGTCGTCGCGCCGGATGCCCGCGTCCCGCAACAGGGTGGCGGCCACCACCAACGGCGACCGCCCGGCGAGGCCGGGGTAGTCGGCAAGCTGCCATCGGTCGACCACGCCGTCGGTGTGCATGACCAGCAGGCTGCCGGCCTCGAACGGATAGTCGTACTGCCGGATCGCCGGCCGCTGGTGCCCGGCGATACCGGGCAGCGAGACCAGCCCGCGCCGCCGACCGTCCCCGGTGGCCACGGCACCGCCGATGTTGCCCAGCCCGGCGTACCGCAGCACTCCGGCCGCCGGGTCCGGCTCGGCCACGGCGAGCGCGGCCCCGCGGGTGTGCGACAACGCCCGGTGCAGGTGCCCGACCACCGCGGCCGGGGCAGCCGCCGGGGCGTCGCGGAACGCGGTGAGCGCGGCGTCGGTGGCCGCGGCGGCCAGCGGCCCGTGCCCCAGTCCGTCGGTGACCAGCACCTGACGGCGGTCGCCGACGATCCGCCAGGCGTGACCGTCCCCGCTGACCGCCTCGCCGGTCAGCGGCCGGGTGAGCCCGCCGACCCAGGAATCTCGGGTGTCCTCGTCGGCGAAGACCCGTACGGCGATGACGGTGCCCCGGCCCGGCCGCGAGTACGCGTCGAACCAGCTGGCCTGGCGGACGATCGCCCCCAGGCCGATGCCGAGGGTGCCGGTGGTGGAGTGCCCGTCGCGGGCGGAGTTGGTGAGGTCCGCCATGCCCGGCCCGGAGTCGACCGCGACCAGTTCCACCCCGGCGTCCAGCTCGCGACGCACCGGCCGGAGCAGCAGTACGCCGTCCTCGGCGTGTTTGATCAGGTTGCTGGTCAGCTCGGCGGCGACGATGGCCAGGTCGGCGATCCGGCCGGTGGGCAACCCCAACTGGTCCCCCAACCGTTCGGCTGCCCGCCGCACGGCGCTGCCGGCGCTGCCGTTCTCCACCCGAAACCAGGTGCCACGGTCGGAGACCGGCTCGGCGGTCACCGGGACCACTTGATGATCGTGATCCGGGTGCCCTGGCCCGGGGCGGTCTGGATGTCGAACTCGTCCACCAGACGCCGGGCTCCGCTCAGGCCGAGGCCGAGGCCGTTACCGGTGGTGTAGCCGTCGGTCAGCGCAAGTTCCAGGTCGGCGATGCCGGGACCGGAGTCGGCGAAGACGATCCTGATGCCGGGCTTGCGGCCGTTGTCGACCGGGGTCACCTCGACGGTGCCGCCACCGCCGTAGACGAGGGTGTTGCGGGCGAGTTCGCTCGCCGCGGTGACCACCTTGGTCTGGTCGACCAGGGAGAGCTTGGCCGCCACCGCCACCGTACGCACCAGCTGGCGGACGCGTACCACGTCCTCGTCGCTGCCGACCGTCTGCTGCTGCGGACGGCCCAGGTCGACCCCGCTGGTCACGGCGACGCCGTCGGCTCGGTGGTCGGCCCGTCGTCGAACCAGTCGTCTTCGTCGTGGCCGCGGCCGGCCGCGATGAGTTCCATGCCTCGCTCGACATTCAGCGCGGTACGGATGCCGCTGAGCGACAGCCCCAACTCGACCAGGGTGATGGCGACCGCCGGGCGCATCCCGACAACCACCGTTTCCGCGTCGAGCACTTGGGAGATCGAGGCGATGGTGGACAGCATCCGTCCGACGAAGGAGTCGACGATGTCCAGCGCCGTGATGTCGATGATCACGCCGTGGCAGCCGGTGGCGACGATCCGCTCGGCCAGATCCTCCTGGAGCGCGACGGCGGTCTGGTCGGACATGTCGACCTGGATGGAGACCAGCAGAATGTCGCCGATCTTGAGGATCGGCACCCGCTCCATCACAACTCCCGGCGCGGCTGGCGGCGGCTGGTCTCGACGCCGCCGAGCCGCAGCACGTGCCGCAGCGCGTCGGCGAGACTGGCCTTGGTGGCGATGTCGCCGAACTCGATGCCGAGCGCGACGATGGTCTGCGCGATTTGCGGCCGGATACCGGAGATGATGCAGTCCGCCCCCATCAGCCGGGCGGCCACCACGGTTTTCAGGATGTGCTGGGCGACCTGGGTGTCCACCGCCGGTACGCCGGTGATGTCGATGATCGCGTACGGCGAGCTGGTGTCGACCAGGGTCTGCAACAGCCGTTCCATCACCACCTGGGCCCGGGCCGAGTCGAGGGTGCCGACCAGCGGCACCGCCACCACGCCCTCCCAGAGCTTGACCACCGGCGTGGACAGCTCCAGCAACTGCTCGGCCTGGTCGGCGATCAGGCTTTCCCGGGTGCGGACGTAACTCTCGAAGGTGAACAGGCTCATCTGGTCGACCAGCGCGGAGAAGGCGACGTAGTCGCGCAGCGTCCCGGCGGCCTGGTCAGCCTCCATCACACCCAGCAGCGCATCCTTCAGGGCGAACACCCCGGTGGCGGTCTCGGTGGCGGAGAAGCCCTGCCGCGCCTGTCCGCGGGACAGCTCGGCGAGTACGGCCCGCAACTCGGCCGCCTCCTCGGCGGCCAGGTCGACCGCCCCCTTGCCGAGCGCGTCGACCAGGGCGCGGTGCAGCTCCTGCACCTGCCGGACCAGCTCGGCCTGGCTGAGTCGGCCGCGCAGCTGCCCGGCGACGACCTCGGTCCACCGCTGGGTGATCGCCTCGACACGGCTGGTCAACAGATCGGCCAATCGGCCGCTCTCGTCAGTGCTCAGCCCCATGGCTCTACCCCTTCGACGTCGGACCGGCCGGACTCTATCACCGGGGCCCGGGAACTAATTGCCCCAGAGCAAGGGAATGACGGTGACCACCCGATCCCGCTCCCGTTCTGCGCACCAGGGCCCATGTGGGATACCGTTCCAGCGATAAACAGGAGGTCTGGCGAATGTCCCTGACGGTGCACACGGAACAGCGCGGCGACGTGGTCGTCGTGTCGGTCGCGGGCGAGTTGGACATGGCCACCGCACCGCAGTTGCAGGACCAGATCACCGACCTGCTCGACAAGGGGCGCAGCCGCCTCGTGTTCGATCTGGCGCGCGTCTCGTTCTGCGACTCCACCGGCCTGTCGGTGTTCGTCCGCGCCAAGAACAGCTGCGACGAGGCCGGCGGAGTGGTCCGGCTGGCCGCCCCGCAGCGGGGTGTGCTGCGCATCCTGGAGGTGAGCGGCCTGGTGGAGGTGCTGCACACCTATCCGACCGTCGATCAGGCGGTCGCGGGCGACCCCACGCCGGCCTCCTCCTGACCTCGGCCGCCGCTCAGCGCTCGTCCTCGATGTAGCGGGGACGGGCGATCACCATTCCCGCGCCGGTCTGCACCGCGAGTGCGACCAGCAGGAACCCGATCGGCGCCGTCCAGCCTCCGGTGGCCTCGTAGAGGATGCCGACCACCAGCGGCCCCAGCGCCGCGATGACGTACCCCGTGCTCTGCGCGAAGGCCGACAACGCGACCGTCCCGTCGGCGGTACGGGCCCGCAGGCCGATGGTGGTCAGGATGAGCGGGAACGCGCCCTGACCGAGCGCCAGCAGCACCACCCACAGCACCGCCCCGCCGCGCGGCGCGAAGGCCAGCCCCAGGTAGGCCAGGGTGGAGGCGGTGGTCAGCGCGAACACCAGCGGACGCAGGCTGCCCAGCCGCCCGGCCAGCGTCGGCATCAGCAGCGCGATCGGCACCCCGAGCGCGGTCACCCCGGCGAGCAGCAGACCGGCGTCCTGCGGGCGGAAACCCGAGTCGCGGAACAGTTGGGCCAGCCAGCCCATGATCGCGTAGCCGCTCAGCGACTGCGCCCCGAAGTAGACCGCCATCGCCCAGCCGAGTCGGGTGCGGGCCGGGCGGATGCCCGACCGGGGCGCGACGGCCCGCCGCCCGGCGGCGCGGGCCCGCAGCGCGGCCGGCAGCCACGGGAGTACGGCCACCGCCGCGAGCCCCGCCCAGACACCCAGCCCGGCCCGCCAGGAGCCGAAGGCGTGCGCCACCGGCACCGCGGATGCGGCGGCCACCGTCGTGCCCACGGTCAGCGCCATCGTGTACGCCCCGGTGACCAGCCCGGTGCGGTGCGGGAAGTGCTGCTTGACCAGCATCGGCAGCAGGATGTTCGCGACCGCGATGCCGGCCAGCGCGAGCGCGCTGGTGAGCAGGAACACCACGGCGGAGCCGGTGACCGCGCGCAGCACCTGACCGATGGTCAGGGCGAGCATGCCCAGCACCAGCAGGCGGGCCGGGGAGAGCCGGCGGACCAGCCACGGGGTGGCCGCCCCCAGCCCGGCGAACGCGATGGTGGGCAGGGTGGTGACGAAGCCGGCCATCATCCCGGAGAGCGCCAGCCCGACGCGTACCTCGTCGAGCAGGGCACCGAGGCTGGTCACGGCGGCCCGCAGGTTGAGTGCCACCAGCAGCATCCCGGCGAGCACCAACAGCCCCCCGGTGGCGCGGGGCGTCCCGGCCACGGCGGTTCCGGTGCCGGGCGGGGGTCCGCCGGCGGTCGTGACGGGAGT